>DAOWEB010000363.1 GCA_030638735.1 Spirochaetaceae bacterium | reverse complement strand
TTTGTCTGTTTTTTTTGTATAAGGAGTTTCCTCAGTTGCCAGGGGGAGCAAAGAGTTCGAATTTGTTCGAATAATGTCAATAAGCCTGTTTTCCAATTAGTACCTCTCAAAATATGATAAAACTTTCATTGACCATATTAAGATATATAAAAGTAGATGACAATATTGATATTGCCTGATAGATTTATAAAATGAGTAAGAATACTGTATTCTGGCTTCCTGGAATCATTAAAAAAATATCTATTTTATTATTTATATTGTCTTCTGTTGTTTTTATGACATTTGTAATAGGTAATTTTCAGGGATTTTTAGATATGACACAGCTTGTTTTATTAAATATTTTCGAATTAATTGCTATTGTATTTATAATTTTTGGAATATATCACTTAATCTTTACTATAATGGGGTTAAAAAGTTTGAAATCCGGAGGTTATGTTACACTTGGTCTAATTCTTTCCGGAGAAGTTATTATTATTTCGGTTTATTTATTGGTAAAAATGATAAGTGCAGTCACACAAACAGTAAATTAATAGGGGATTAAAATGGCTGTAAGAGCGGTTAGAGGTGCAATTCAGATAGAAATAAATGATGCAGTTAGAATTGAACAGGGAGTTGTAAAATTAATTAAAAAAATTATCGGGGTTAATAAAATAGACGTTACAAAAATTATAAGTATTATTTTTTCACAAACCAGTGATCTGGATGCATTAAATCCTGCAGCTGCATTAAGAACAATAGGTTTTGGTGAAACTCCTCTTTTTTGTACTAACGAACCGGATATTATTGGTTCCATGGAAAGAGTTGTAAGAGTTTTAATTACAGCAGAATCAGAAAATAGTTTTAACCCTGTTTATCTTGAAGGTGCAGAAAAGCTAAGATCAGATCTAGCTAATTAATGAAAAATGATGATGTAAAACTTAAAACGTCAATTGAAGTGACAAGAATAGCTGCCTCCTGTAGAATAATAGAATCAATATTTAAGGAACTTGAACAATTTATAGTGTCCGGAATTTCTACCATTGAGATATCAGATTTTTGTAATAAATCAATGAATAAAAAACAGGCTAATTCTTCCGCTTTTGGTTATAAAGGTTTTCCTTCCACCATTTGTACTTCTGTGAATACTGTTGCCGTTCATGGCCTGCCTGGTAAGTGTATTTTGAAAGATGGAGATATAATTACTGTTGATATTGTCCTGAATATTAATGGATGGCATGGAGATGGTGCTTATACATATTTAATTGGGAGTGTTAAAAATGATATTCTAAGACTCTACAAAGCAGCTAAAGAAGCAACTTTTTCAGGTATTAAAGCTGCAAGAGCAGGTCGTAGAATTGGCGATATTGGCTATGCAATCTCAACAACAGCAGAACGTTGGGGATGTTCTGTGGTTGAAGAACTTGCAGGACATGGAATAGGTCTTAATGTTCATGAAGACCCTGTAATACTGCCTGTTGGAGAGTCTGATACAGGTCTTCCAATTGTCCCTGGGATGGTTTTTACAATTGAACCTGTTTTAACACTTGGTTCAGGGAAAATAACTACTCTGGATGATGGTTGGTCAATTGTAACTGCAGATGGTAAGTATACAGCACAATTTGAGCATACTATAGCCATTTTTGGTAAACGAACAGAAGTTCTTACAAACACAGAATTGAGTTATGAATTTAAATTATAAAAAGCTCTACTTGACATATTTTTCGAAAACTATTATGTTCATCCAATCAGAAAATGCCGCCTTAGCTCAGCTGGCCAGAGCACGTGACTTGTAATCTCGGGGTCGTCAGTTCGAATCTGACAGGCGGCTTGACTTAAGCATTTTCTTTATGCTAGTGTGCACTGTATTTTGGGGAGGTTCCCGAGTGGTCAAAGGGGGCAGACTGTAAATCTGTTGGCTACGCCTTCGAAGGTTCAAATCCTTCTCTCCCCATAGGATCTTTCCTTTCGGAAAGATCCTTTTTTTATGCTCATTAAATTAAAAAGGTAAGCAGAGGAAAGGTTATTTAAGGTGAGTGAACATTTTTATGAAAATGGTCTTAATTTTGAATGTACCCAATGTTCAAAATGTTGTCGTTATGACCCTGGTTATGTTTTTCTTTCATATAATGATCTTGACCGCTTAATCCTGTATTTTAATCTTTCAAATACTGAATTTATAGAAAAATACTGTCGAAAAGTAGATATGGGGGAACATAGTCGCCTTAGTCTAATTGAAAAATCAAATTATGATTGTATATTCTGGAGTAACGGGGGTTGTAAAATTTATAAATCCAGACCTCTCCAGTGTCGTAGTTATCCTTTTTGGAAACCTTTCCTGGTCGATAAAAAAAGCTGGGACGCTGAAGCTGAATCCTGTACCGGTATGAATCAAGGGGAACTTATAAGTAAAGAGAAAATTGAAGAATGGATTCAACTACGGGAAAGTGAAAAGTATATAATACTTTAATTTTTATTATTGGAGAAGTAAATATGAAAATCCGATTTTGGGGTGTTCGTGGTTCTATTCCAACTCCCTTATCTTCCAATCAGATTCAAAGAAAAATCTCAGCTGTTGTTCAACGTATACAGGTGGATGATTTAAAATCACCTGAAACAAGGGAGGCTTTTTTAGCTACTTTGCCGGAAAATATATTTGGTACTGTTGGAGGGAATACAACTTGTGTTGAGGTAAGACTAAATGATGATACACTAATTATTTTTGATGCCGGATCCGGTCTGAGTCGATTAGGAAACCATTTATATCATGAGAATAGTCATATTAGAAATTATCATATATTTTTTACCCATTTCCATTGGGATCATATTCAGGGGCTGCCGTTTTTTTCACCACAGGTTTTTAATCCTGAATGTGTTATCAATTTTTATAGTCCTGTTCCAAATTTCAGGGAGATATTAAGTGGACAGATGAAGAATCCATATTTCCCAATAACTATTAATATGTTCAGCAAAAGTATTAAATATAATGTTCTAAAAAATAACACTGTACGAATTGGAAACGCGGAAATCAGCTGGAGAAAAATGAAACATCCAGGTGGTTCCTACTCCTATAAAATTAGAGAAGATTACAAAACAATGATTTTTTCTACAGATACCGAACTTCAGGATAGTGATTTTGAAAAAAACACTAATAATAATGATTTTTACCAGGGGACAGATATTATTATTCTCGATAGTCAATATACATTGGATGAGGCCATTGAAAAATATGATTGGGGTCATTCTTCATATAGTTTAGCTGTTGATTTTGCATCTGCATGGAATATTAACCAGCTTGTTTTATTTCATCATGAACCACTTTATGATGATAATAAGATGGCAACTATATATAAATCTGCAAACTGGTATAAAAAATATCAACAAAATTCAGAGATTGAAGTTATTCTTGCAAGAGAAGATCTGGAGATTACAATTTAATGAATATTGAAAGCAATGAATTAATTGCTATATATCTATTATTACTTGAAAATGAGGAAAAACTGGATACTAACCAGCAATTTGTAAGATATAAAATTGAAAAAGAGATATTTAAGCATCTATCAATCGAAGAAATGGAATCTATTGGAGATTTATATGCAAAGAAAGTTGATGTTCTGGGGAAAAAGCTGTAAATTTGGAACTATGAAAAATAACATTATAACTAAACTAATTTTAATTACTATCTATTTATTTTTAGGCACATCTATTTTTATCTGGGCAGAGGATGGTAGCAGAACTAAAGATTTTTATTCACCCTATTTTGTTGCAGGAACTTCCAGTGTGACAAATCTATTATCACCACAATCAGAAGCTGTTAATCCTGCAAGTGGTGCATTTACTCAAAGAATAACACTGGATGTTAGCTATATTGGACTTTTTGGAGAAGAAGATAATTTAAATGGTTATAAAGGTCATGGTGTAAATATTGGTAATACAATACCAACAAAAGCTGGTGTATTCAGCTGGTCCGGGCATTATTTATACACACCATTTTCGTATATATTATCAGATACAACTTTTTCTTTAAATGGATCTTTTTCCAAAGCTCTTTATCCGGATTTTCTTGTAGGAGCTGGATTGAAGATTGCCGGATCCACGAAACCAGGCATGGCAGCAATGATTGATATTGGTGTAATCTCTCTGGTTGGCAGCTTAGGTCCTCTAAAAGATTTTAAATGGGGTTTTGTTTTGCAGGATTTTGGATACTCTGAAATAAATACAGCATATCCTGATCCTTTTACTGTAACTGGTGGTGTAAGTGCGAATTTTCTTGAAACAAATCTTTTTAAGATAAATGCCAGTGCTGACCTGGGATTTATTGGAATATCAGATTTTAAATCGGTACTTCTTACTCTTGGTACTAATATAACTTTTAAAGATACTTATACATTGAATATTGGAACAAGAATAGATTCCTCTGATTTACTTAATAGTAATTCATATAGTTTAATCCCTTCTATTGGATTTCATTATTCTTTTAAGACTGATATTGATGAAGAAAGCAGTTTCCTTGGTATGTCGGAAAAAGGATGGAATAAAAGCGAAGTGAACATTCAATCAGGAATTGCTCCAATTTCAAATAATGTTTGGGCTGCAGGTCTTGGTGTAAATATTCCATTAGGATTGATTGATAATGCTCCTCCTGTCATTAAACTGGATATTTCCGGGTTTGAGACTGACGAAATACCTGTTGATAATACGGATTCTGAAAATAAAAGTGAACCTGTAAGCTTGATGCCGATAAAAGTATTTCATCAAAAAACAAGTTCTGTTAAAACTATGACTTTTATTTCTGCAGATAATATAAAAGCTGATAAAAAAAGTAATTATTTTTATAAAAATGTAGATTCGGGAGAATCAAAATATAAAGGTCGGTATGATAAAAGATATCTGGATTCAGGTATATCTTTCTATATTTCTCCTAATAATGATGGTATTAAAGATAGTTTGACTTTTCCAATCAATATTTCTGATTCAAGATATCTAAAAGGATATGCATTTCTTATTAAAGATTCTGAAGGAAAGACTGTCAGAGAAATACGTAATAAAGAGAAAAGAGTAGAAAATCAGGGGTTTATTGGTTTTTTCGACAGGCTTTTCTCCATAGAAAGCGGAATTGAGATACCTGGTGAATTTCGATGGGATGGTCTGAACAATGAAGGTAGTGTTGTAAGTGACGGACTTTACTATTTTTCGGTTGAAGCCTGGGATGATAATGGAAATATTGGAATATCGGACAGTTATGCGATTGTTTTGGATTCAATACCTCCGGTTTTAGAATTAATTGAACCTGAAGATGATCAAAAAATATTTTCACCAAATGGAGATGGAAATAAAGATATTATAAGGATTATCCAAACTGGTTCAGATGAAAATCTTTGGGAATCCGGGATTTTTGATTCTTTAGGTAATATTATAAAAACTATAAACTTCTTAGATACTGTTCCTGTTGATGTTGTTTGGGACGGAACTGATAATAATGGACATATGGCTGTTGATGGTGTTTATTCCTACAAAATAAAAAGTTTAGACAGGGCTGGGAATTCCTATACAGCAGAAGTTCCTAATATTGTTAAAAATACAGAAGAAACTCCCATTACAATAAATATTGATAAATCTTTTTTCAGTCCAAATAATGATATGATTCTGGATTCAATAATTTTTTCAGCTGATATTCCTGTTACAGATGGAATAATAAAATGGAAATTAGATATACAGGATTCCAATGGTAAAATTGTACGTTCAATTACCGGTGCAGAAACTTTTCCTGAAAAGATAATATTTGATGGCAGGGATTCCAGAGGGCTAAGACTTGAAGAAGGCGAATATAGCTGTATTATTGATGTTCTTTATAGAAATGGAAATCATCCTGATTCAATTTCACCTGTATTTAATATTGATGTAAGCTCTCCTGTTGCAACTGTAAAAAGCGGAAGTTCTATTTTTTCTCCCAATGGAGATGGTCTTAAAGATGAAATTACTTTTTATCAGGAGTCAAGTACTGAAATTAATTGGACTGGTTTATTAAAATCTGAAGATGGAAAAATTATAGAAGAGTATCAGTGGCTTTCTGCAGCGGAATCGACAGTATCCTGGAATGGAACTCTCTCCAGTGGAAGGCTTGCACCTGATGGTAATTATACATATCAACTGATTTCAATTGATAGGGCAGGAAATGCGGGTCAATCAGAACTCGTAGCTTTTTCTTTAAATACTGAGGAAACTCCTGTTATTCTTACTATTGATATGGAATATTTCTCTCCTAACGGTGATTCTATACAGGATAAAATATCAATTATTCCTGAGCTTAAAGTAAAGGAAGGAATTGCTTCCTATTCTTTGAATATAATTGATGATAAATCACAGGTTGTAAGGAATTTTTCCGGTGGTGTAAATGTTCCGGAGAAATTTATATGGAATGGCATTCGTTCCGATGGGAGAATGGCTGAAGATGGTACATACAGATCTAATTTATCTGTAACATATAAAAAAGGTGATATCCCCACATCTTTCTCACCTGAATTTATTATAGATACAGTTTTCCCGGAAGTTTCTATTTCATCTGCTTATACTCTTTTTTCTCCTGATTCTGATGGTAAAAAGGATTTTATTAAGGTTTTTCAAACTACAAGTTCTGAAAACCTGTGGCAGGCTGAAATAAGTTCTGATAAAGGTTTTATAGTTAATACCTTTTTCTGGAAAGGTACTGCTGATAGTTTAAATTGGAATGGTCGGGATGATAAGGGTAATGTCTTACCTGACGGTAGTTATATTTATACGATCTTTTCCACTGATAAAGCCGGTAATATATCTACTGAAAAAATACAAAATATTAAAATTGATACAAAACCTACTACTATATTTCTGACTGTAAATGATAAATATTTATCTCCAACAGGTAATGGCCTTTTTGAAGATCTTGTGTTTTCTACTATTGTCAACAATAAAGATGGACTTAATTCATGGTCCCTGGAGATGGTTCATGAGAATGGTCAGATTGAAAAGGAATTTAAGGGCAATTCCGGAATACCAAAAAATATTACATGGAATGGTCTCAATGAAAATGGAAAAATTGTAGAGGGGAATTATTCTGGTGTTTTTTCTGCTGTTTATAATAAAGGAAATGAACCTCAAGTTCGTTCTTCATTATTTAGTATTGATGTTTCACCTCCAAAAGGTTTAATTGAACTATCCCCAGTTCCTTTTTCCCCTGATAATGATGGAGTCGATGATGAGGTGGTAATTAAATTAAATGTAAGTGATTTTAGTGGCATAAAAAAATGGGCACTGGAAATAAATGATCCTGAAAAAAGATCTTTTAGAACCTTTAGTGGAGAAGGTGCACCTGCTGAAGAGATTATATGGGATGGAAAATCTCCAACTGGTGAACTTGTATACGCTGCAATGGATTATCCCGCAAAACTTATTCTTGAAGATAAAATGGGTAACACAAGTATTTATAGAGAGAAGATACCAGTAGATGTGCTTGTTGTTAGAGAAGGTGATGTACTTAAAATTAAAATTGCAAATATTTTATTTAAGGTAAATAGTCCTGATTTATTAGCTGATAGTCCGGAAGTAATTGAAAAGAATAAGTTTATTCTTAACAGAGTAAGTGAATTGCTTAAAAAATATAGTACTTACAGAATAACAATAGAGGGACATGCTGTTCTAACAAGATGGAATAACCCTGAGGCAGCAAAGAAAGAGGAAAGGGATGAACTTGGTCCTTTATCTGAACAGCGTGCTGTTACAGTCCTTAATTATTTAACACGATTGGGTATTTCTGAATCACGAATGGACTCTAAAGGAATGGGTGGAATGCAACCCCTGGTTCCTCATAGTGACCTTGAAAACAGATGGAAAAACAGGCGTGTAGAGTTTATTTTGTGGAAAGAATAGATAATGAGGAAGGTTATTAAATTTATTATTTTTATTTTGTTGTTTATAATAATTATTTCTGTAGCAATTCTTGCTGGTGCCGGCTATGTAAATGGTCCACTGGATCTTCTAAATGATGAAAATATTATTTTTTCTATTGAAGAAGGTGATTCCCTTAATATTATTGCAAATTCCCTTGTTGATTATCAGCTAATAAAATATTCCTGGTCTATGAAATTATATAGCAGGCTAATGGGAACAGAATCAAAATTTAAAATAGGAGTTTATAGAATAAGTTCAGATATGACTTTAATGGAAATACATGATTACCTTATTCAAGGAAAACAACAACTTTATAAGGTAACTATTCCAGAGGGTTGGACCAGTCATCAGATTGCTGATTATTTGGAGTTAGAAGGGATTACAAATTCTTCTGATTTCCTTGAAGCAATAAATTCTATAAATCTTTTAGAAGAATTTGGTCTTGAAAAGTATAATTTTGAAGGATTTTTATATCCTGATACATATCTTTTTCAAAAAAATTATCCTTCAGAGAAAATTGTAAGTGTAATGGTTGAAAACTTTTTTAAACATCTGGAGGGGATTCAGCCTGATTATAGTGATTTGGATATTGATATCCTAATGGATAAAATAATTCTTGCTTCAATTGTTGAGAGAGAATATAGAGATCCATCAGAAGCTCCACTAATGGCTGGTGTTTTTTATAACCGATTATCACATAGTACTCCTATTCCACTAGGTTCCTGTGCTACTATTGTATATATAATAACTGATATTCAGGAAAAAGAGCATCCTGAAGTTATACTTTACAGCGATTTGAAACTTGAATCACCTTATAACACTTATATTAATAGCGGTCTTCCTCCCGGACCTATATCCAATCCTGGAGAAGTTGCTCTAAATGCAGCTTTTTATCCTGAGAAAAGTGATTATCTTTATTTTTTACTTAAAAATGCTGAATCCGGACAACATGAGTTCACCAGAAGCTTGTCTGAACATACTGCAGCATATAATCTGTATATAAAGAAAAACTAGGATTATTAGTAAATGTCATTTGATCTTAAAAAACAGGAAATCCTTGATAAAATAAGTATTGTAGAGATAGTTTCCGAATATTTAAGTTTAAAACAGAAAGGTGATAAACATTGGGGATTATGTCCTTTTCATAATGAAAAAACTCCTTCTTTTTCAGTTACAGAAGATAAAAATATGTTTTATTGTTTTGGCTGCCATAAAGGTGGCAATGCTTTTGATTTCCTGATTGAAATGGAAAATCTTTCTTTTTTTGAAGCTTTCAAACATCTTGCAGAAAAAGCTGGAGTTGAAGTTGATACACACAAAGAGAGTCCGGAAGATAAACAGAAAGTTGCTTTACTTGATCTATATAATAAAATTGCTGGAAGTTTTAATTATATTCTTCAAAATAAAACTTCATCAGGATTTGCAAGAAAATATTTATTGGACAGAGGAATAAGCTCCGATACAATAAATGTATTTAAATTAGGTTTTGCTCCTTCTGAACGTTTTTGGCTATTTGATTTTTTAAAATCAAAAAATTATTCAGAAGAATTTCTTTCAAATTCAGGAATATTTTTCAGTAAAAACAAAAAAATAAGTTTATTTACAAATCGTATAATTTTTCCAATAATAAATGTTCAACAGGATACAATTGCATTTAGTGGACGAAAATTAAAAGAGAGTGACTGGGGTGGTAAGTATATAAACTCTCCAGAAACAAATATATATAAAAAGGGTGAAACTTTATTTGGAATTCATACAGCAGCAAAAGAAATACGTAAAAATAAAGAAGTTATACTTGTAGAAGGAAATTTTGATGTTCTTGCTTTCTATCAGGCTGGTTTACGAAATGTTGTAGCACCTCTTGGAACAGCATTTACAGAAATGCAGGCAAAGTATTTAAAGCGTTATACAGAGAAATGTATTATTGTATTTGATTCTGATACTGCTGGTATTGAAGCAACTTTAAAATCTGCTTTGATTTTAGAAAAAATGGGAATTGCTAATTATGTTATTCCTTTACCTAAAGGTAAGGATCCTTCAGAGATACTGGAAAAAGAAGGCCCTGAGGCGTTGAATAAACTATCAAAATATCCTATAAATACATTTGAGTATCTTGTAAAAATGGC
>DAOWEB010000090.1 GCA_030638735.1 Spirochaetaceae bacterium | reverse complement strand
AGTGCAACAACAGCCAGATTGAATAATGCAGAAAGTGTTACCGTACTCTATCGCAGGACAAGAGAAGAAGCTCCTGCAAACAGACTTGAACTGGAATACGCAGAATCTCTTGGTATTCATTTTGCATTTACATTTTCCCCTGCTATATTTGAAGGTGAAAATGGTAAATTAAAAACTGTAAAGGCAAATGGAACAAGAAATAAATCTGCCATTAAACTGGAAGCAGATAAAGTTATTTTTGCTATTGGTCAGCAGCCTGAAGATTTTTCAGGAGTTATTGAAAGTATTGGTCTTGATAAAGGTAATTTTGTTACCAGTCTTGAGAATGGAAAAACCAGTATCCCTGATATTTTTGTAGCAGGAGATATTGATGCTGATGCTAAAAAAACAGTTGTTCACTCAGTACAGGGCGGAAAGATTGCAGCACAAAGTATTGAAGAATATCTTACAAAAGGAGGAAAATAATGGCTAAACATACAGATCTTTCAATCGATTTTTTGGGTTTTAAATGTGAAAACCCTTTTTTCCTGTCCTCATCACCTGTAAGTGGAACATATGAAATGTGCGCAAAGTTCCTGGAGGCTGGGGGTGGCGGTGTATTCTATAAAACATTAACAACAACAATTCCTGAAGAATGTTCACCCAGATTTGATGCACCCAGAAAAGAAGCAACAGCCTTTATCGGGTTTAAAAATATGGAGCAGACTTCTGACAAACCGTATCAGGATAACCTTGATGCAATGAGAAAACTTAAAGAGAATTACCCCAATAAGCTTATTATTGGTTCTATTATGGGAATGGACGAAGATAATTGGGAAGAAATGGCCAGAGACTACACAGCACTTGGCATTGATATGCTGGAACTCAATTTCTCCTGTCCACAAATGACCTACGAAGGAATGGGTTCCGATGTAGGAGCAAGTGTTGAACTTATAGATAAATATGTAAAAGCAGCAAGAAGAGGTTCTCATCTTCCACTAATCGCAAAGATGACACCAAATATTGAAAAAATGGAGATTCCTGCCAGAGCAGCCATAAATGCAGGGGCCCAGGCAATATCCACCATAAATACAATCAAGGCTATTACTGGTATGGATTTTGATCACTTTACCGCCCTTCCGGTTGTAAATGGAAAATCTTCTATTTCCGGTTTTTCAGGTAAGGCATCAAAACCTATTGCCCTTAGATTTATTACAAACCTTGCCCAGGATTCTGAACTGCAGGGAATACCCATAAGTGGAATAGGTGGTATTGAAACCTGGGAAGATGCAGCAGAATTCCTTATGCTTGGAGCAAGCAATGTACAATTTACAACCTCTGTAATGCAGTATGGTTATAGAATTGTAGAAGATATGATCAGCGGTCTCTCAATCTATCTTGCCGAAAAGGGTTTTGATAAGCTGGAAGATTTTGTAGGAGTTGCCCTAAAAAATATAATACCTGCAGATGATATAGACAGAGACTTTAAAATCCAGCCAAAAATTGACTATGACAAATGTGTCAGTTGCGGCCGATGTTATATATCCTGCTTTGATGCAGCTCATCAGGCAATTGAATGGAATGATGAAGAACGAAAACCAACCATACTTGACGATAAGTGTGTTGGTTGTCAGTTATGTCTCCTTGTATGTCCGGTTTACGACTGTATTACCCCTGGAAAAATAACCTTTAAGGAAGAAGACCAGTTTGGAAAGGGAAGTAAAACTGACTGGAAGGAAGATGCTGTAAACAAGCATGAAATTGCTGTAGGGAAATACGACAGACCGTAATTGTTTATTGATGTTGGGGCACGGCGCGCCGTGCCCTTACTATTATTGAAAATGAACCTTATATTTTTCGTAATTCCTTTTTATTACTTCATCAACAGAGTCTAATATATCTGATATTCCATCACTTGCAAGAGAATATATTACTGTAGTTCCAATCTTCTCATCTTCGATTAGTCCTGCACTTTTCAATACACCCAAATGCCGTGATGTTATAGAATTGGACTCCCCAAGTTCTTTTGAAAGATCGGAAACATTGTGGGGACCGTCTTTAAGATGCTCTATTACACAAACCCGTGTTAGATTTGCCAAACCTTTTAAAATATCTGCTCGAAGTTCATTTTTTGCCCGATCATTATTTGCCATAATAGTTCCTTTTATTAGTTTAGCAAAGTTGCTAAAAACTAAGTCTTATTATGTATAACATCTTTAAGATTGTCTACTAATCCATCCAGTTCATTTTTTGTGTTGTAGAACCCAACTGAGACTCTAATAGGAGCAGGAAGATGCTGACTGGGAACAGGGCGTATCATATATTTCCTTTTATTCATAATTGTACAAAATTCTGAAGGCTTTCTATTTTCAACAAGGAAATGGATAAATCCTCCCTCTTTTCCTTTAGGCGTAATAATGTCAATTTCAGGTATCAGCTCCAATTTTTTACGAAGATAGGATACAAGATTTTCAATTCGATCCAGCATCCACTCCTTTCCTACATCTTGGGTAAGAAAAATAAGAGCTTCCTTAAACCCCAGTAGTATAGGTCGGTTTATTGAGGTAGCTGTCTGATATCTGGCTGCATGGGGAGCAGGAATAATATAAGGTGATTCAATATCCAGATCATGTCTGTCCCTTATAGAAGAAGGACTGATAAATGTAGGATCTATCTCAGATACCCTGTGTCTGGCAACATAGAGCGCGGAAATACCTTCCGGTCCAAGAAGCCATTTCCGCCCTGCCAGAGAATAAAAGTCTATATCAAATTCATGTACATCCAAAGGGGCTGCACCGGCACCCTGGGCTCCGTCTACCAGAATATACATATTATTTTCGTGACAAATTTTTGCCAGCTCCTTAAGAGGAAACGTAAGACCTGTCGAAAATGATACATGGGAAACTACTAAAAGTTTTGATTTTGGTGTAATTCTTTTCCTGAAATTATTAAGAAAATTCTGTTCGTTATAATTATCACCATATTCAACTTCTACATATTTTACATTAATACCAAACTTGCTTTTAATAAGTGAAATAGGAGCAAGACTGGCTACATGTTCCCTGTTTGTAGTTATTCTTTCATCCCCAGGCTGCCAGTTAATTCCCCATAAAATAAGGTTCATACCTTCTGTAGCTGTATGAGTTAGAGCAATCTCTTCGAAATCCGCTCCAATAAAGTCCGCAACTAATCTACGTGTTTCATCCATATCTTTGTACAATTCTGATATAAATGGAAGATATCTTCCCTCCAGATATTCTTTTTCCGACTCCTCTTTCATTATATCTGCAGTTGCACGGCAGAGAGGACCATTAGTACCAGTATTCAAATAAACACAACTGCTCACAGAAGGAAGTTCCTTTCTTATTTCATCAATTTTTTCTGTTTTCATTATTTCTGTCCTTTATATTAGGTTAATTATCATTTTGATAGCTACTGCAATTAAAATAAATCCAAGTATCTTTTTTATTAAAGCCGGTTTTAATTTATCAGTCATTAACCACGATCCTATTAGTGCACCAATAATAGCGGCTCCTGCTGTAATTACAACAAAAAGAATATTTATATCTCCTGCTCCTAAATGACTTATAAATCCTGACATTGAAGAGAATATAACAACAAGAGCTGTCGTCCCAATAGCCTCTTTGGGATCAATCCCAAGGGCTATAAGAACCGGAAGTATAATATTCCCTCCGCCAACACCAATCAATCCTCCTATAAATCCAACGACCAAACCAAATATACTACTGATTAATGTCCCTTTTAAGGATAATTTTTCAATACCTTTCAATTGAGGTCTGTTTGATTTATAGAAAAATATCATAGCAGCT
>DAOWEB010000253.1 GCA_030638735.1 Spirochaetaceae bacterium | reverse complement strand
TGAGAAAGCAAAAGAGTATTATTCCCGTGTTTTGGAACAAACACCAAACCATTTTCAGGCCCTGAAAAATTACAAGGAATTGGTTTTAATTGAGAAAAATCTTCCTGTTGGTTCCATTTTACTAAAAAATGAACTTAAAACCAAACTTGGAAATAGGCTGGATTCTGTTAAGGAATGGGAAGGTAGAATTTACAATCAAGAGTGTAAAAAACAGATCCAGGAGATCTTTTATTCATTACCTTCTATAACGGATGTTCAAGTTGAAACTGTTGAAAGGGAGAATGGGACTGTTGATTTATCTATAGAGATTTCAGAAAACAACATGAAAATCTATGGTATTTTAGCTGGAATGGGAATTTCCGGTACGTATGATAATACACCGGATATAGCTGGTTTCCCGGCTTTTTTGTATATGGATCAGAATTTATTTGGAACAGGAAATAATTTGACACTTATATTTGCTGGTATCTATTTAGGCATCGATTTAACGATTCCAGAAAGATCCGGATTCCCTTTTGCTCTTTCTTTTCACACAGATGCTCTTTTTATTCCTATGGAGGTTAGTTTCATTGAGGATGGGAAAGATACAGGATGGGATTTAAAAACGCCCATATATAATGCTTCATTAAAGCTTGTTAAAGAAACACCAATTGGATTATCCCTTTCTACTCTTCATGGTCTTAGTCTAAATTATTATGAAGGAGGAACTTCCGGGTTCACAAGACCTGAAAATAATATAACCTATACTGGAAATGTAGAACTTGAATTTTCAACTATTGAATCAGGTTTCCCCAGTGCTTTTACACCACCTACGGGCTTTTCAATTTCCGTAACACCAACTCTAGTCTTCAAACCTGACTATAAATCATGGGGTCCGGATACAAATCTTTATACCCATAATGATTTACCTGGATGGAAGTATGAAACCAGTATTAAATATTATAATACTCCAGCAAAGAGAACATATTTAGGTGGTACTCTTGCCCATTATGGTGGTGTTAATCTTTACGAATCAGAAAAATGGAGTATTGGACAAACTGATATGATGGCATCTTCTCCACGTTTAAGCGGGTATTTATCCGGAGAATATTTGTCCAGCAATGCAATAGTAGCAAATTTTGACGGCCATTTTCAAATGGTTCCGGATAAAATACTAATATCCGCAAAGCATGATATATATTATGATATTGATAAAAACAAATTAAGACAGGGGTCAGCTTTGGGTTTAGCCCTAAACCTCCCCTATGAAATTGAGCTGAATATTGAAGCTGGTGTTGGTTGGAATGCTGAACGTAAAAATGGTCCCGGTTGGTCAGCCCAAATTGCTCTGTCTCGTTACTTTTTACGATAATATTGATAAATAATTACTCCTGTTCATACGGATAAGAGTTTTTCGGAATACATGTGGAAGACTGTCTTTTCTCATAACAATAGTATTAGAGATATATCCTGTATATTCAAGGCCTGCATTAACTCTTATGAAAGCTCAAAATCCACTTTAGTATACTTTTTCCCATTAATCTGGACTTCAATACTGTGTTTTCCTGGATAATGAACCCTGGTACTTCTCTGAACAAAAGAATGCTTTTTATTTATGGTAATTGATTGGTCTGGAGCAATAGTTTTTTTGGCTGCCTTAAACACCTTTGGTGCCTGTTTCCCATTGGCCTTCATATAATAAACTATATAATCGATCATAAGTTTACATGGTTTATTTTCTTTTGATGTAATTTTAAATGAAAAAACAATCTCGTTTCCAATTGCAGGGTTTTTATTACTAACATCAATATCAGATACAATCATTTCCACTTTGGAACTGTAACCTAATAATTGTAATGCACCGGGATGTCCCTGTTTTATAATGCTTCGTAATGAGTGGGATATAATCCATTTCATTTCCTTACCTGGATCTTCCTTCTGCCATCGGGTAAGAGTCTCTACTACTATATCCGGGTTGTCCTTTGCAATGTCATTTAAATTGTTGGCAACAGAACGACGAACCATCAGGTTGGGGTCAGATTTTAGTTTATCCAGAAGTTCCAGCACCGGAGCCGGTTTTTTTTGGAACTGAGGCAGACGTTGGCAAAGAGGAAGGCGTGGTCTGGTTCCTTCAGAGGCCAGTCGACGGGCGTAAGGGTTTATATCATTTGTTATTCTATGCAAAAAGGCCATAGTTTTTTTTGGATATCTTTCAATAAAAGGGCGGATATCACCTTCGGCAGTAAACCTTTTTGTCATCTCATATAAAGCATTAATAGAAGCATCAAAATAGTCCATTCCATAACGGCTTACAAAAAGACATTGAGGCATAATAATGAATCCATCAAAGCCGCTAAGGGAATCAGCTACAGCTTCCGGTCCCAGTGCATCGATTAATATTTGAACTGCAGCTGGAAAATCTTCAGGTAAATTACTTTGGAGTGTATCGGTAATAAGAGAACAACGGTCTCCAAAACTGAGTTTTGAAAGGTTTGGTGTAATTGTATCTATAAAAGACTTGTGTTCAAAAGATGGCCATACACTGGATATATTAGAGACCAGTTTATTTACCATTGTAGAGTCAAATACTTCTCTTAGTTGAAATTGTTCAGACATTTGCTATCCTGTGTTAGTTTCTTTTATTTCTTTAATTACATCTTCTAATTCTGGTTTTATTTCATCAAATGTAAATATTTCAAAAGGGAATTTTACTCCTGTAATTTTTGATTTATTATTCAGGATGGCCTTTGAAAAAGCAATTACACAAGATGCTGTGGCTTTATAATCCGAAGTCAATATTAGTGAAATCTCTTGTTTTGATGTTTTTGCACTTAAGTCAATATATTGACTTTGATCTTTTTGATTTTCTTTTGCTATTAGTGGACTCAATATATTGCTGATTTTCGGATATTTGAACAATTTAAGAAAACCCACTTTTTTCAATACACTAATGATTTTATTAAAACTTTCTTTGTCAAATGAAGTCCAGTAATTAGATATGATCCCCTTGCTTTTCAAGTAATCCCTTTCTATGAAGTTTGCAAGTCTTAATTTTTTGGTTTCAAATGGTTTGGGATAGTTAAATTGCTTTTTATATGTAAATCCAGAATAACGAATGGTGGTGTTTTGTTTAATCAGCACAACATTATTCTCAAATATTTGAAGCATATCAGTTACGCCAGTTTTCCCACTTGATCCATTTGTTGAGTGAAGAAGCCCAATATCCACTGGTTCGTTATTTTGTACACTATTATTTAATTCTTTGGCTAATATTCCAGATAATCCTGGAAATAATCCACCAGCTACAATTTGTAAATTCAAATTTTTGGTAATTGAATTTAGATCCAATGTTTTATTAATAAACTCTGGGCTTACCGATAAATCAATACTGTTAATTCCTTTTTCAATACATTGTTTTTGAATTAGGGGCTCTTTCTGTTGTATTGCAATAATTACTAAATCAATATTTTGTAATCCTTTTTCTATACTCTTTGTTGAATGTATATCGATTAATTTTGTTGATGGTTGCTTTCCAAACTCCATACCAATTTGTTCTTTTTGTAACATTAATCTATTTGCTTTATAATCTGATAGAACAATATTCTCAACACCAAATGATTTAATTGCTTTTTCAACAATTTGTTTGCCAAGTATTCCATTTGAACCAATTATTAATATCATATTCTTTTTATTACTCATTTACATTTTTCCTTTATAATATTGATTAAATCTACTGGGCCATGATTTTTTTCTTTTGGTTGTTAAAAATTGTTTATTAAACCTTGGTCTGTCTTTCATTTTTTCTGAGAATATAATTGCTCTTGTAGGACATTTATGAATACATTCCAAACAGAACTCACAATTATCGGGAACAAATATTGGCATTATTTCATTAGCTGTCCAGCATCTTCTCTCACAATTGGTGACACACAAATTACAATTTGTGCAGCGTTCCGGAACAATATGGATATTATTTTTCATTTTGTCATATTCTTTTTCTCCAAAGTATTTTGCAATATTATTTAATGGTACATAAGTCTTATACATTGGAGGATTTTTTGCAGGCAAGGTTTTATAATTTCTGATTTGATCAGTCATTCTGTTTAAATGTTTTTTCAATGATTTTTCATATTCAAACATTAATTTTAATGAAGATGAAAGTATTATTGCTCCATCACTTGCAGGACTTCTAAATTTAAAATAATCCAATAATTTTATATTTTTCTTTATTAATTCCTTTGAAGCAATTCGAAGAGCATTTCCTGAATACAAGCCACATGTCGTAAAAATACATACTTTTACATTGTTTTTTAATATTGGCATTTTTTGTATAAAATCCATCATTGAACGGGATGGTTCACAATGATATGTTGGAAAACCCAGTATCAATAAATCATAAGAGTTTAGTAATGAAAAATTGAAATTAAAATCAATATGTTTGGCTTCTATTTCTAATACATCTTCCAGTTCATGTTCTAATAATTCGGAAATTGTTCTAGTGCTTCCTGCTCCTGAATGATATAAAATAAGTACTTTTTCTTTCATCATACTAATCCCATTCTGTCTAGTAATGCCTGAACCTCAGTTTCAAAAAGAGCTGTGACATCAGTATTTTCCGAACAGGCAGACAGATTCCCGAATATCTCAAGTGAAACCAGACCATGAATATGGATCCAGCTTGCCAATGCCAGATGAATGATCCCGGGATGACCGGAATAGTCATTGTTTTCAATCCATTTTTGCATCATCTTTAGTAACTGGGGCGATGGTTCTTTCACATTTAACTTCCTATCCTGATAGGCTAAGCCCAGTACTTCGATTAGCACTGTTAGACTTCCTGCTGCTGCAGGATTAATTATATCCATTGGCGCCTGATAATCAGGGATTGGTGTGCCGAAGATAAGATTGTATTCTTCAGAATGGGAAAGTGCCCAGTTGCGGTAGGCGTTTAATATGGAAATTATTTGATCTGAATAGCTTCTTTTTGAATTAGCAGCTAGCGATTTTACCATAGCTTCAGACAATGAGTTGTATGCATCCACAATTAATGCAGTTACAAGATTATTACGGTTAGGAAAGTAGTTGTATATGGCAGGGGCAGTAATATCTAATTCCCTTGCAATTCCGCGGAGGGAGAGAGATGGAGCCCCTTTTGCTGCAATCTGACTACGTGCTGTATTTTTTATAGCTTCCTGAAGATTTGGATGTTGTTGGCTTTGTTTAGGTCTCATTATGTATCCTTTATTACTATACACTGTAAATATACAGTGTATAGTAATGGAAGTCAAGACACATAATTGTTTTTAAATATTTGCTATCTCTGTAATTAATCAGATAGAGAAAGTTATAATCAGCATGTCAAATGCAATACAAAATTAGTATCTTTATCCCCCAAATGCTCCAGTGCATCCTTTGTCTTTTTTAAAATAATTTTTACACACAGTTCCTCGGCTGTTTTAAATATCTCATCTGTAATCGGCAGACCTCCATTCATCCCTGTACCAATTATCAGAGTATCACAGTCCCAGGGAATGTTTTCATGAACTGTTAAGGGTGTATGTCCATAGGCACTTTTACTTATTCTGGAGACAGCCTTATGTCTACGGCTAATCTCTCCTTTTTCAATTATTATATCTTCTTTATATGGTTTACCATCAATAACAACCACACCAAACGAAAAATTACCTGCTATCATATCTACCTCTATTGTTTTCTATAATTTAATTTACAGATTAAAATAATATAAGGCAAGTATTAGTAATTATATAATCATTATTTTCATTATTTCTGAACATTTTCAAATCCTTTGCAAATAGATGTCCATTAATGTGGACTATAAAATCTGCCGAAGATCAATTGTGAGGTATTGTGTGAAAAAAGTATATTTTGTACTAGTGTTGTTGTTCTACTCGGTTTTACTGTTTTCGGAGGAAACGTCTTTTCAGAATCTGGATATTCTGAGTAAAATTGATTATATATCCAATTCTATAAATACAATGAATCCGGATTTTATCGATGAGATTTACGATTTTAATAAATCGGATCCGGATTATGAATCTTTGGTTGAAATTCTTGTGGAAAAAGCAGGTGATCTGGTTTTTCAGGAGGATTACAAGTATGCCTTCCAGATTATTGAAGGGGTTCTTTATAATAATCTGGCTCATGCTCAGGCTCAGGAATTGTACCTTATTTTAAATGAGATATTAAAAGAAGAAGCAGAGCAGGAAAGGATCCGACTGGAAGTTGAGGTAGAAAAAGAACGCCTGAAACTTGAAGCTGAGGCTGAACAGGAAAGAGTGCGGCTGGAAGAGGAAGAACGGCTTAGGCTGGAGGCTCTTGCAGAAGAGGAAAGAATCAGGCAGGAACAGGAGCAAGAAGCAGTACGTCAGGAGGAAGAGGAGCGACGGCTTGCTGAGAAACAAACCCGGGAAGCCGAATATCAGTCGAATCTGCAGGAACAGCAGAAGCAGCTTGATGAGGCCGAGGTTTATAAATCCAGTATTAAAACTATTGGAGCAAAGAACTTTTCATTTTATACATTTCTTTTTCCAGGTGAGTTTCTGTATTATACTTCGGAAGTTCATACACAATATAATTCAGGAGATCAGCAGGAACATATTCTTTACGGTTCAGCTGTTCAGGGAGGGATTAATTTCATCCATCCTATAGTAAATGTGAATTTGGATATGGATTTTGACTATGGTTTTATTGGTATTAATTCCAATGGCAGCCGGAACATGAACTACAATGCTACTATTTCCATAGGTAGTCCTGTATTGTTTATTCCACTTACTTTTAGGGCAGGGTTCTTTTATAACCAATACTTTTATGATGATGAATCCTCTACCGATATGGCTATTCTGAAGCTCCCAACACCATCAGTAGGTGTAGGTCTTTGGAACTTTATACTGTTTGATAGAATTAAAATTGATTGTGCTATAGATTATTACCTGGTTTCGTTCCTTACAGATCAGTTGGATTTGGCATT
>DAOWEB010000053.1 GCA_030638735.1 Spirochaetaceae bacterium | reverse complement strand
CAGGTACTCAGACAGTTTCCCATGCAGCTGCAACTGCAATTTCTGCTACTGCAGATGCTAATTATGTTTTTAGTAATTGGAGTGTGGAAAGTGGAACTGCTGATATTGTTAATTCAAATGCTGCTAGTACAACAGTAACATTAACAAGTGGAGCAGCAACAATTCAGGCTAATTTTCTACCGACATACACATTAACTGTGTCAAATGATGGAAATGGTTCTAACTCTCCAATTGGCACAGTTACAGTGACCCATGGGGAAAGCACTTCAATTGAAGCAACTCCAAATACTAATTACGATTTTAGCAGTTGGAGTGTGGAAAGTGGAACAGCTTCCTTTGGTAATTCAAGTGCAGCCAGTACAACCGTCATACTTACCAGTGGGTCGGCAACAATTCAGGCCAATTTTGCATTGGAGACCTATGCTTTGACTATGACAGATAACGGTTTTGGTTCAACCAGTCCAAGTACTACAGTAACCTATGGAGTAGCACACTCAATTACAGCTACTCCGGATACAGGATATGATTTTTATTCATGGTCAGTTCCAAGCGGAACAGCTTCAATTACTGATACAGGATCTGCTTCAACTACGGTAACATTAATAAATGGAGCAGCAACAATTCAAGCCAATTTTATTCCCAGTATTGGTACCTTTTATGAAGGTGGTATTGTTTTTTACCATGATGGTACTGGTGGAGGGCTTATAGTAGCTGAAAGTGATCAGGGTATAAGCAATGTATGGGGTGGTTACGGAACAGACATAAATGGAGATAATTCAACTGTTGCACCGGAACTTACTGCTGTTGGAACAGGAGCTGCAAATACTGCTATTATTGTCAGTACTTTTGGTGCAACTGAACCTTATGGAGGCTTATCTAATTATGCAGCAAAAATTTGTGATGATCTTGAACTTAATGGATATACTGACTGGTTTCTCCCTTCGAAAGATGAGTTAAATCTGATGTATGAACAAAAAGGAGCTATTGGAAGTTTTATAGATGCTAACTATCATAGTTCTTCAGAAGTCGTTTCTAACGCCGCATGGATTCAGTTTTTCTTCGATGGGACGCAACAAACCGGTGGAAAACAATACGAACATAGAGTACGTGCTGTGCGGGCTTTTACAAATTGAACTATTTGACTATTACAAATTGGAAAATAGTGGAGTAAGAACTTTACAACTCAACTGTCATCTCGATACAATTGCCGGAAGTTTGTAGTTTTACAAACCTTCGGCAGCTGTATTAAAATTCCGGCAACCACCCAATGACCAGTATGCAGTATACCCTAAATATTATTACCCAATTCCAGTAAACATTTCCGCATCCATCTCTCCCATCAAGGTAATCCCCTAATCAGGTAAATCATGGTTCAAACACTATGAATTGGTTAAAAAACATTTTTTATACGCACTTTCAAGCAGCCGTAAACAGTAATTCCCATCCCCACATATTTAGACATGATCACAGCCACTTTTGTTTGAAACACTCAGCCCCAAAGGAACCCCATCCCCAACGATGGGTTCAGACCCAGGATGTATGGGTTAGCAGCAACGAAGTTACTATTACTCGGATTCCACCAACCCCTTCACTACCTCCACCGAAAGCCCCGAATACTTTACAACAAGATCAACAGCCATTCCATCTTTCATCATTTTTAAAGCAGTTTCCAAAGAAGATTTTTCAATACCCTTTTCAATACCCTTTTCAATACCCTGTTCAATACCCTGTTGCAATCCTTTTTCCAGACCTCTCTGAAGTCCTTCTGCCTCTCTTCTTTTAGCCATATTTTCGAAATAGCGTTTATCCATTTCTGCCTTTTCCCGTGCAAAAGCATATCGTCTTAATTTATCATTACTATTAAAAGCCTTGTACATCTCATGAGCCGATCTTAGATCTTCATCACTTTCCAGTAATATTTTCATCATTTTCTTATCCTGCCCCTCTGCTTTAAAATATAACAGCCATCCAGCCATTTTACTACTCATTTCTTTTTCTTTTATCTTAGGAAGTTCCAAAAAATGGATAATTAGATGATCAGTAAGTACAAACTCGCTTTCTCTTCCGTCAGTTATCATAAAAAAATTATGATATGCAGGTAATTCTGGTAAAAGTAAGAAGTCCAGTATATTTATTCCAATTGTAGGAAGTATCCTGTCGTACTGATCTCCTTTTTTCAGCTGGGATACATATAGTTTTGCCCAGTAGTACAGGGCTCTGTTGCGAAAGCCTGTATCTCCGGTTGACTGTACTTCAATGTTAAATAACTTCTTGTTCTCATCTTCTACTTCGATATCCACAATTGATAATTTATCATTTACATACTCTTTATAGTTAAAAGGGTTTTTCTGGATAACTTTAGTTATAGCAGGAAAGTCTGAGTCTTTAAGGACTGAATTTATGAAGGATAAAACCAGATGGTTACTTTCTTTTGTGTCCATTCCAAAGAGGTATTTGATAAAGATATCCGATGTAGCTTTAACATAATCTTCTTTTCTAATATTCATTTGTTGCCCCTTAATACTTAGTAGGGTACAAATAACGATTTTACTTCAGGAATATTTAACTTTTATTTTATTATCCTTCTTTTATTTCTGTCTAGCTGATTCACCCATGGTAACCTTTCCCATTACAATGAATGCAGAAAACATACAAATAGATGCAAAAACAAAAATTCCTTGAAATCCGAATAGATCTATAATAAGTCCTGTTACAGGAGGTGCTCCTATGGATGCTGCCTGAGAAAAAGTGTAATACAGACCGGTATATATTCCCATACTTCCATAACTTGCCATCTGCCAGAGCATTGGAAATGAGTTTGTAACAACAGAAACCCAGAACGTACCAAAAATAAACAGAAGTATAAAAAAACTTAAGAGCATCGATGTTTGTGTAAACCCCATCATAGAGCTTAAGGTCGGGTGGGCTGCCAGAAGGAGAGTTATAACTGTTAACATAGCAAGAGAGAACCGGATAGTTTTTTTACGCCCTTTCTTATGAGCAATAACACCACTAAGAATTGCAAACAACGCGTATGCAATTGCTACCATACCTGCTGCAAGGCCTGCTGTTCCAGAGGATACCCCAATTACTTCCTTGGAGTATAGACCAATAAAGGGGAGAATCCCCTGATACCCGAGAAACCATAATAACAGCGATATAAGGATCAAAAATGCACTTTTATCTTTTCCTGAAAATATAAGTTTAATAGATTCAGATATTTTTATCTTTTCTTCTGCCTCTTCAGCTCTTTGTTTCTCCTTAACAAAAACAAATAGAATTATTGTAGCAAGAATAACCAGAACCCCTGCAACTGGGAATGAGAGGATCTCATCTGTTGGGCCTCTTCCGGGGAGGTTTATTTTTACATCCATTAGTTTGGCAAGGCCAATGGTACCTACAATGGCTGCAATTCCTGCCATTGTGTTTATAACTCCATTAGCTTCGGATCTGTATTCTCCAGGTATTGTATCCGGCATAAGAGCAACTACAGGGCCCCTTCCTGCCTGTTTAAAGACATTAAGAAAGAATATCGCAATTATTAAACCAGTAAGACCCCAAAAAGCAGAAAATGGAATTATTCCGAATAATATCCCCGACAGGGGCAGGGTTACAATAATATAGGGCATTCTTCGACCTATTCGTGTTCTTGTTCTGTCTGATATTGCAGCTACTATAGGTATTAAAAATAGTGCGAAGAGATTATCTAAAGTCATGATCAATCCAATTATTCCTTTGGAATCTACAAATCTTGACAGAAAGATTGGAATATAGGTGTCATATAACGGATCCATTAAACCCATGGTAAAAAACCCCAGGCCTATTAAAAAAGTTGCTCCGTAGTACTTCTTCATACCTTCTTTCATTATTTTCTCCTTGGATCAGCCTTAAAAATTACTTTATCAGACTAGAATGATGTAGTTATGTTGTCAAGTTTTTTAACCTATTGCTTTTATTTTGGAGAGAAGTGTACTAAACTCTTGTTATGGTTGTTTGGGAAGATATGACAGAAGCCGAAAGAGATAGGTTTATCTATCTTACATTAAGTGAAGATGCTTTAAAAGCCATTGTTGTGATAATGCAGAAGAAGCATGGCTCTGATGTGTCTACTGAAGATATTATGCGTTTTGCATTTAAGGTTGCAAGAAACAGGATGATACCTGGAAAACGAAAAATGAAAAAAGAAAAATGAAAAATGGAAAAACTACATTCGATATAATTCCCAAAAAATATCTCTCTTTTGAATTATTGTATAAACGTAAGATTCTTGCTCTTCTGAATATTGATGAAGAAGAATGTACTCTTTATGACAAAAAGGGAGATGCTTTTTTAAATACATATCTTAAAGGTTTTAATGATAAAAAGCTCAAACTTAGATTAATAAAAGATGCTGGTAAATGGCAGCTGCTTTCCAATCGTGAGGTTTTTGTAAATGGAGTTGCCTGGCGAAAAAGAGTTCTAAAGGATAATGATAAAATTTATCTTGGTGAGTATAGATTAATCTTTAAAGGTAATTTCATAGAAGAGATACCTCCTGATTCTGATTCAGGTAAAGATCAAAATGGTAAAAAAATATTACGTTCTTTAGAGGCTGCGGCTGTAGTTTTGAGTGTTTCCTTCCTTTGGTATTGTACTTCATTAAATCATAATACAACAAAAGTAACAGTAAAAGATGAACCTCCTTCTATTGGTCATGAATCTGAACTTCCATATAATTCCAGTGCGGAGCTTGATGAGATTGAAGAAATCCCTTATGCACAAAAAGACAGAGATACTGCTTATCCCTTTGAAGAAGATGTTGAGTCATTACTTGTAGTATATGCTCCCGAAGAAGACCCAGCCCCTCAAAAGCTGGATATACTTTTTATTCATGCCCATCCGGATGATGAAAGTCTGGATTATGGATTGTATATGGCCAAAGCCTCTTTATCAGGAAAATCCATTGGGATAATTGTTTTTACAGATGGTGATTCAGGATTCGATAAATACCCGGATAGGCCTATAGATGGATTCTACAGAGATACATATTTAAGAGGATCAGAACTTGCTGCTGTGAGGGTTCAGGAAGCGCAAAAAGCTTTGACTGTACTCGGAGCCAAAGTGTACCTTCGCATGGGGTTATGGAACAGAGCTTATACATCTGAAGAGGTTTCAAAGAGTATTGGAACACTGATATCTGAATGGGGTGGTCAGGATCAGCTTATTAATAAACTTGTTAAAATTATGGAGATTTTCAGGCCGGATGTAATTGTTTCTCCTGATGGACCCTGTAGTGCAAGGGAGCATTTTGAACATGAAGCAGTGGGACTGATTTCAGAGTTAGCTGTGAGTAAATATAAAGAAAAACATCCCGGTATGCTGGATGCTTACCTTCAATTGATTGATGTTCAACAGATTTCAGAATATCCGAATGTCCCTTTCTTAGAGATTGATGCAGGTAAAGAGAAAAAATACAAAGATATAAAGTATGCAGCATTGATGATGCATCAAACCCAGGCAGATGCAAGTTATTTTGGGATAAAACGATTGAATGATTTTCCTATGGAATATTATATGGTTCAGTATTGCTCAGAATCCCCTGTAGACTCTACACTTGCAATTTTGGACAATAAAATGGTAGAAACTTCTTCCAGTCCAGCTTTTTGAAGGAATAGAATAATAAATGGAAAATAAACAACTTACACTCAAAAGTCTTCTTGCAATAGCTCTGCCTATGATCATATCCCAGGCCTCTGAAACCATAATGCTTTTTGCTGATCGTTTATTCCTTTCGAGACTTGGAAAAGAGTTTATGGCTTCTGCCATGAGTGGAGGACTAACTTTTTTTACTGTTGTAAGTCTTTTTGGTGGAATTGTAGGGTATTCAAATGCTTTGGTAGCCCAGTACTATGGAGCTGGTCGTTTCTCCAAATGCTCTCAATCTACAAATCAAGCTATCTATCTTTCGGGGATTTTTTATCCTTTACTTTTTATTTCCATTCCCCTGGTTTATCAGTTTTTTTCCCTTGTAGGACATGCTCCTGAACAGATTGTTCCGGAGTTTTCGTACTTTAAAATTTTGATGTTTGGATCTGTTTTCTTTCTGTTGAGGAATTCCTTCACAGGGTTTTTTCTTGGAATAGGTAAGACTAAAATAGTTATGGTTGCAAATATTATTGGAATGTTCGTTAATATTCCTGCTAATTATATACTTATATTTGGTAAATTAGGTTTTCCTGCTCTGGGAATAGAAGGCGCAGCTATTGGAACTATTTTAGGTAGTTTTGTTATATTTTTAATTCAACTTTCTGTATATTTTAGTAAAAAGTACAGAGATCTGTATGGAACTGGTCACGAATTTAAATTTAGACTGGATCTTCTTCGCAAATTACTCAAATTTGGTACCCCTGCTGGTCTTGAAACTTTTCTTAATGTTGGAGCATTTAATATATTTATTCAGCTTATGCATTCTTACAGTGCAGATATTGCTGCAGCAGTAACTATTACGTTTAATTATGATATGGTTGCATTTATACCTATGATTGGTCTAAGTTTTGCTACTACAACTGTGATTGCCCAGCAAATGGGTGCAAATAATTCTGCCGGAGCAAGATTAGGGACTAGACTGGCTATGAAAGTGGGACTTAGTTATGCTTTTGTAATGATGGGATTTTTTATATTTGCAGCAGGACCTTTGGTTAGAGTTTTCACTACCGGTCTGCCAGGGGATAGTTCTTTAATAGAGTCCACAGCAATTACTCTTTTAAGACTTGCATCGTTGTATACTATTGGAGATGTTACTCAACTGGTTTTTGCCGGAGCTCTTCGGGGAGCGGGAGATACCAAATATGTAATGAAAGTTTCTGTAATTATACACTGGATTTTTGCTGGTTTATCTTTCTTTCTGATAAAAGTCCTGGTAGTCTCTCCTGTATTGATGTGGATTTTTATGATAATTTTTGTCCTGTCCATTGGTTTTGTCCTTGTCTTAAGGTATCGAAGTGGAAAATGGGAACAAATTAAGCTAATTTAATGGAAAAAAGTGTAAAAATTGGTTGAATACTGTAATAAACCTGATAGAATACTAGTAGTTGATTTGAAGGGGAGACCTTTTCTTATCAATTAATGTAATAAACTTTATTCCAGGAGTTGTAAATGGCTGAAAAAGAAACATTGGTAGTTGCTTCAAAAGTTAAAAACTACATAAAAACTGTTGGCGGACTTAACTGTTCTGCTAAAGTTATTGATGTACTTTCTGACAAAGTAAGAGAAGTATGTGATGCAGCAATAGAGAATGCTAAAAATAGTAAAAGAAAAACAGTACTAGAAAAAGACATCTAAGTTCAAATTAAATTAGCATGCAGCAGTAGGGGCAAAAAATCTTTTGCCCCTACTGCTTTTTTTTGTTCCACTGTTTTTCAGGATTGGCTTCAGATATTATTAGCGAATAGTTTGTTTTTCCCTAAGCAGCATCATTTCAAAGATACCGTGTCCTGTTTTTTCTATTGTGTGAGTGCTGTTTTTAATTCTCAGATAATAATCAGCATTAAATCTAAAATAGTATGGATTAATAAAAAAACTGGAAAAGGTTTTTACGAGCCAGGGCTGGTTTTCCAGAAGATCCTTAGCTTCCAAAAATAAAGGATCTGTAATATCAACTTTTGTTTGTATATCTTTTTGTATTATATCAATAACTATTTTTTCAGGATAATCTCTTCCTTCGGAATGACGTGACCAATTCGACGGTGTAAATGTGAACTCAAATTCCTGGGAGGATAGGATTTTATCCCCTTTAGCCAGATAATACACCGGAATTTTAACGCTGCCGTATTTAGGAGCAGTCAGCATCTGGGAAAATATGAGAGTGTAGTCATCAATTTTTGCTCTGCCCCAGTACCATTGGGTCATAACCTTATCAAGTCTTACATTTCCCCAGTTATGGTCATGATAACCTGTTCCGGTTACCATTATTTCTTCACCATTATAACTTAGGGTTCCTTCGACATCACCGAATGGAATAGCAGGCAGCCAGGCGAAGTATTTTTCTTTTTCTGAATCAAAGTACATTTTCCCTGAACCTGGACGCCAGGACGGTGCCTTTGAAGTAAATGTAAGATTGGCTTCTATATTATCTTTTTCAAAATGAACAAAACATTGTGAGAGATCACCTTTTGTATAACTGTTGCCTAGTTCTACGTCAAGAAATTCCCTGGATGCCTTAAAGGCGCCTATTCCCGGAGAATCATCGATAGATATTTTAACACCCTCAGGGTTTGTAAGTACAATGCTGACGTTTGGATCAGCTTTCCCTCCAGGGTTTAGAATATTTTTTGTAGAAAAAACTATAACTGCAGTTGATCCATCAGTAAATGATGCATCAAAATACCACCATTCAAAGGAATTACCTTCCGGATCAGTACGAAGACCATCTTCCCATGGTTGAACTTCTGAGCTGAAATTTCCATCCATAATCTCATCTGTTATCGGGCCGGAGATATTTTTGGAGGAAATGCAGCTGCTTATCAAATACAAACACAAGATGAAAAAAATAAAAAAACCTGTTTTCATTTTCATGTAACACAGTATAAGCCGGATAAATTAATAAAGAAAGGCTGTCTCATTCATTGTCTATAAAACAGTCCTTCCCGATGTTAACCAACCTGGAGTATAATTCTACCCTTAACTGATGCAGAATCAATTAATCTATGTGCTTTCTCTGCATCTTTCAATGTCAGCCGTTCAGCAATTACAGGTGTTATTTTCCTTTCTTTAAGTAAGTCAAATAATTTGCCAAGATCTTCCTTAAACCATGCAGGATTATTTTTTCGCATATCACCAATAGAATAAAAATCTACTTTTTTACCATTTGGAAGAATGTTCCAGAGTTTGAGCTGCATAAATTCAAGTGCTACATTACCTCCCTGACCGGTACTGTTTTTATAGAAGCCATAAGGAACAAGGATTCCACCTTTTTTTAGAAGTTTAAAGGAAGTTTTAAAGCTTTCTCCGCCGATTGCATCAAAAACAGCATCAATTCCCTCTGGCTCCATTTTCAGTATCCTGTCTGAAATTGATTCATTTTTATAATCTATAGAAACAGCGCCAAGATCAGTAATTAACTTTTGCTTTGATGATGAACCTGTACCATAGACTTTGACACCCATAACTGTAGCAATTTGAAGTAATGCTGTACCAACAGCCCCTCCGGCTCCATGTACCAATATTGTCTGTCCTGCTTTTACATTAGCCACTCTTGTCAGCATTTGATATGCTGTCATATATGAAAGGACCATACTGACTGCCTCTCCATCTTCTATGTCTTCTGGTACTGATGTTAAGCTTGATTCCGGAAGACATATATACTCTGTATATGAACCTGTTACAGTTAAATCCGCTACTTTGTCACCAATTTTAAACAGAGAAGTATCAGGACCTGTTTTGTCAATTATTCCTACCATGTCATAACCTGGAGAAAAAGGTGGTTTTTCTTTCATACCGAAATAAATACCTTTTCGTACCATTGTGTCAGTAAAACATGCACTTACTGCTGTTACTTTTATTCGTACTTCTCTCTGGCCAGGTTCGGGCAGTTCCTTTCCCTGAACATATTTTAGAACTTCCGGGCCGCCGAATGAACTTACTATTACTCTGTTATAAGACATGATGGACACTCCTCTTCAGATATTATTGGAATCACGTTTGATTTTTTATTCTTTTATAAAATTAACTGTCAAATCTATTAGAGTCAAATATTAATTATTAAATGTGTCAGAAAAGACAGTATTTTTATTAGGAGCATAGATCCAGTAGGTGTAAAAGATTTTTTGCCCCTACTGGTTTCCAAACACAATTTTGGGTATATTAAAAAAAGATATGGGGATAAAAATATGAAAAGATATCTTGCACCATTTTTTTCTGCAATAATTGCAGCTTTGGTAATTTTACTATTTGGTTTTTTCTACTATAAAATATTCAAAGAAATCCCGGGTGTTGGTTTTATCGGGTATATTTTTATAGCTATAGCTGTAATATCTGTGGGAGTAACAGCAGCTGTTCTTATTCAACGAATAAAGGAAATTAAAGAAGGAGAAGAAGATGATCTTGGTAAATACTGATTTTATTTCAGGAAAAGAGATTGAAACTATTCAGATAGTTAAAGGGGCAATAATTCAGTCAAAGCATATGGGCAAGGATATTATGGCTAGTTTTAAAACCATTGTTGGAGGCGAGTTAAAAGGGTATTCAGATATGATGAATGAAGCCAGAGCCAAAGCCACAAAACGAATGGTGGAAGAAGCGACGAGTCTTGGAGCTGATGGTGTTATTAATATAAGATATGCATCTGCTGCTGTAATGCAGGGTGCTGCTGAAGTAATGGCTTATGGTACTGCTGTGAAATTTAAATAATCTCCTGTAGAGACGCCTTATATGGAGTCTCTACAGTTTTGTTTTAATCCCTATGGCTGATACTTGCAAGGCCTGCAGCAACTATAGTCTGATCTGCATTTCCATAATATTCGATGTTCATTGCTCCTGCAGCAATCCCGGAAAGAATTCCACCATCCATATTAAATATCAGATTACCAGCTCCGGATAACTGAGCATCTACATTCACAGTTTTAATATCTTCGAACTCGAGGTTAATTGCACCTGCACTTGTAAGAAGAAGATTTTCAAATTGGCAGTTGTTACCACTAACCCATGTTCCTCCGGTAAAATTAAGTATAAGTTCAGGCTCAGAAAATCCTGTAAGATCTAGTTTTAAACCACCTTTAGAGTACAGTTTTTTAATTTCCGGCATGGTTATATTAATTGTTAGTTTTCTGTTTATATCCGCCAGAGTATTTTCAGTTAAAAAAAGGGCAGATCCTTTTTTTTCAATATTATAGGGATCCTCAATCCCTGTTCTTCCAGTAATTGAAATATTATATGTTTTCCCATAGTTTATGGAAACATTCCACTCCCCCTCAATATCCAGGCTTGTGAAATCTATAATATCTTTATATTTATTTTCGATATTAGAATAATTAGTATTCCCATTTTTATGGAGATCTGCAAACTTATTAAGAAATATTCGGGATCCTATAACTGATGTCAGTAAAATCACTACGATTGCCAAACCTGTTATAAATAGTATTTTATTGCTTGTTTTCATTTTTTACCCCCTGACCAGCTTTGGTAAGATACTCTTTATAGAGTGGTTCAATTGTCCTTAGATCCATTCCCAGAACTTCCAGGGATTTAAAAAACAGAGGAAGTTCATTTTTTATAAAGTCCTGTCTCTTTGATTCGACAGCAAGGCCTTTTGCATTGGAAGCTACAAAATAACCTATTCCTCTTTTATTATTTATAATCTGCTGATCCTGCAGATATCCATATGTTCTTGCTATAGTATTTGGATTAACTTCCATATCAACTGCCATCTCCCTTACTGAAGGTATTCTTTCCTCTGCCTTCCATCGTTCAGACAATATATTGTCTGTTATTTTGTCTGCAATCTGAATATAGATTGCTTTTTTCTCTTTAAATTGCATTTTTTACCTCAACTTCTTTAATCCTGAAATAAGATATGATCCAGAATAATGGTGCCGGTACAAGCCAGTAGAGAATTTTTAAAGTTTTAATAAGGTTTGTAAAACTATTTGCATTAAGAGGTAATTTTTCCCACTGAATTAATAGACTGGTATCACCAACCCTAAAAATGCCGTCAAACAGATCAATATAAACCATTCTTGCAAATAGAGCTGTAATAATTGTTATAGAGAGCTGTACAAGGAAAATTATATTAATGGTTTTAATAAAGTGATATTTCCTAAAGTAGACTGCACCCAGAAAGAAAATGCTCTGAGCCACTAAATAATGTGCCATTAGAGTCCAGACTATTTTTGAAAATGGATTGAAAAGAACATTATGTCTTTTAAATATTAGTGTATTTACACCTTCTGAAAGATATGAAATTGCTGTTACTCCAATTAGTGCAATAAGCGCAAACCCAATTGTACTAATAAGTAATCTACTAAAGAACTTTTCAAAATTAGATGCTGGAAGTAGTAGATAGTTTTGAGCTGTTTCTTTTCTGTGCATCTCTTTGAAAACCATACTTGTCACTATAAGCCCACCAGCAAAAAGAAGATTGGTAAAAAGAGAAAAATATAATTGTCCTGATGGTGCATTGTTGTAGGCAGAAAGAGCCGAAATTAAATATATTACTGCTGTGACTGCCCCTAAAGCTATTAGAGTAGTGTTTATGTTACTAAGAATATCCCTTTTAAGGAGTTGGAGAAATCTTCCGGGTAAAATAAAATTAGTTGCTTTCATTGTTAATTCCTCCACTAAATACTGATTTAATTCCATCAGGGTTTGACACAACTGTATTAAACAGTGTTTCAAAGTCAATATCTGTTTGGTCCTGATCTTTATTAGTCATTACAACTTTATACCCATCAATCTCTTTTTCTGAATATAAAACAGTTCCATTTGCCGGTTCTTCAGTTAATTTTCTTACTGTTAATTTATCTGTAACCCGTTCTATTGACTCATTAAAAATAACCTTCCCCTCATCTACTATAATTATTGGATCAATTAAGTTTTCCATATCTCTAACCTGATGAGTGGAGATAATTATAATTCTGTTTTCTGTACCGGCGGATGCAATAATTCTTCTAAACTGTGTTTTTGAAGGAATATCAAGGCCGTTTGTAGGCTCATCCAATAAAAATATCCGGCTGTTGGATGCTATACCAAAGCTGATTAAAAACTTTTTTTTCTGACCATAGGAAAAAGAGTTTAATTTTTGATCCATTGGTAGATTAAATTCGTTCAGGAGCTCTATAAATCCAGCTTCATTAAAGGCTGGATAAAAGGGAGCATAGATCTTTTTAAATTCCATAGCTTTTAAGCCAGGAAGATAGTATTCCTCAGGCAGGAAAAATATATCCTGTAAAAATTCAGGACTTCTTTGTCCAGGTATAAAATTGTTTACTTCAACTTTTCCTGTATCAGGAAATAGTAACCCTGATATTATTTTTAACAGGCTGGTTTTTCCTGCTCCGTTTTTTCCCAATAAACCATAAATGTTTCCAGGTTTAAGTTTTAATGAGAGATTTGAAAATAATTTTGTCTTTTTGTAGGCAAAATCCATATTTTTAATATTTATCATAACACCTCCTAGTGTTCTATTAGTCTAGTACACTAGGAATGTATATCCAGATTGTCTATTTGTCAAGAGAAAAGAAACGAATTTTTATTTTTTGTGAAAACTATTGAAATACAGAGGTCATCCGCCTGTAGAGACGCCCTATAGGGCGTCTCTACGGCGTAATCTGGCTTTCAGAACAAAAAGTGTTACCATAGTTGCAATAATAAAAAAGACAATCATTGGAAAACCTATGCCAATTCCAAACCAGTTTGCAGAATAACCAACTACCCATGGTCCTACTAATCCACCCAAACCTGCAAAGAAGAATAGAAAACTAAAGACTTTGTGTTTATTATCTGGGAATATTCTTGCTGCAAGAGCTGTTACGGTAGGGAAAATCAGAGCAAAAAAGAAACCAGTCAAAGGGAGAAGATATGAAAATATTTTCCCTGGAATTATTCCTGCGCCAAAAGAGATTATTGCCAGACCAACTGTAATTATCAGGCTTCTCATATATCCAATTCTATCAACAATAAAACTTGCAATAAAACGCCCAAGCATTACCAGTCCCCAGAACACAGTCAACATTATAGATGCCGATTTCAAGCTGAAAGATCTGATTTTGTACAGATAGTCAACTATCCATGATGCAAAGCTTATCTCGCTTGCAACATAAAGGAAAATGAGTAAGGCCAGAAGTAATACATTTAGATTAAGAAAAAGATTTGAACTTTTACTATTATGCTTTGGTTTACCAAGGGGAATTTTCCCTGCTGCAAGTTTTATAAAAATAAATATTACAGGGAAAAGTAGAATTGGAAAAACTGATACTTTGTAAACAGTTTGCCAGGGTAGACCTGTCTCAATCATAATCCCGACAATCCATGGAGCGATCATTGAACCTGCACCATGAAAAACAGCTAGTAGGTTTAGGTATTTTCCACTGTTTTCATGATAAATATCGGTAATGGCTCCATTTGCACCTATTTCAATTCCTCCCAGAGCAATTCCAATAGAGAAAAAGAGAGGGTAGAGGAGGAGTTTATCCTGTACAATACTCATTCCTGCCACAGCAGCAGTGATGATAATACCCGATACCAGGAGCACAACTCTATTCCCGAGTTTTCCGGCAATAAATCCTGAACCCAGTATGGAAAGCATGAATCCCAGATATAGCATTAGCAGGATATTACTCCCCTGGGCATAGGATAAACTGAACTCATCCAGTAGAACAGGAAGAAGAGGTCCTTTCAGATTATCGGTAAATCCAAAGATTAGAAATGCAAAAAAAGCGCCATAAGTAACAATGAGAGCAGTTTGTTTTTTCTTAAGAATCATCTGACCTCCGAATTCCGAGTGTAATGGAAGAGGCTGAAATCATCAATCCATTTGGAAGAAAATGAATAATGAAATGAATAATGAATAACGAAAAATTAATAATGTCTAAAATGATAATTATTAGTATATTTGTAATAATAATTTAGATATAAAAGAGGGTATAATGGAATATAGAAGACTTGGATCAGCTGGATTAAAGGTTAGTGCCTTATCTTATGGTTCCTGGGTTACATATGGATCCCAGGTAGATATCGACCTGGCAGTAAGTTGTATGAAAGCAGCTTATGATAATGGTGTTAATTTTTTTGATAATGCGGAAGCTTATGCCGGTGGTAAATCGGAAGAAATAATGGGTAAGGCATTAAAAAAACTGGGATGGAGGAGAAGCAGTTATATTGTATCCACAAAGGTTTATTGGGGATTAAATGATGGACCCAATGAAAAAAATACTCTTAATAGAAAGTATTTAATGGAATCTATAGATGGTTCTTTGCAACGTCTGGATATGGATCATGTTGATTTGCTCTACTGTCACCGGCCTGATCCTGAAACACCAATTGAAGAGGTTGTTTATGCAATGAGTGATATTATTGCTTCCGGCAGAGCTCATTACTGGGGAACCAGTGAATGGAGTGCAGCTGAGATTATGGAAGCATGGCAGATAGCTGAACGCCATCATCTTAGAAAACCTCAAATGGAACAGCCTCAGTATAATTTGATAACAAGAAACAGAGTTGAAAAGGAATATGCAAGATTATATGAAGATATAGGTCTTGGGCTTACAACCTGGAGCCCTCTGGCTTCCGGTTTATTAAGTGGAAAATATAATGATGGTATTCCTGAAGGTTCCCGTATGTCATTAAAGGGTTATGAGTGGCTAAAAGATGGGGTACTTACTCCTGATAGAATTGAATCTGTCAGGAAACTGAGTAAAATTGCTGCTGATCTGGATGTTACAACAGCCCAGCTGACCCTGGCCTGGACAGCCGGAAATCCAAGAGTAAGCAGTGTAATTACCGGAGCCAGCAGACCGGAGCAGGTTGTTGAGAATATGAAGGCATTTGATCTTATTTCGAAACTTGATAAGGGAGCACGAAAAGATATTGAAGATTTGTTTGTAAGTGAATAGTTGAAAATGAAGCAGGATTATTCCAGGGTAATGAAGGTTCCATTTCTGTCAACGTAATTTTTATTGACTGATGGGTTGAATTAAAATGAACTATGCATACGTCATTTGTTAATGCCCGGGATAAGAAAGATTTATAGCGTTAGTCCCTATCATATGCTAAAATAGAGGTATGAACAAATACACCATAATATTTACTTTATTACTCATTCTTGCATTCCCGGTATTCAGTACTGGTGAAGGTACTGTGGAAGTTTCAAATGCCAGGACAGGGTATCTTCCTGTTTCCCGGGTAGTTCTCTATACTGCCGGACTGGCTCAGATGGTGCATGAAACAACTGTTACCAACAATGAGATTATTATGTTTCCTGTAGATCCTAAAGACATAAACGACATACTTAAAAGTCTGATTGTAGAAGATCTTGATGGAGGTACTGTTGATGTTGTAAATTTCGACAGCAATGATCCTTTGTCTGTGGCACTGGGAGATTTAAGGGTTAACCCCTCAGGATCTCCGGTTCTTACGGATTTCCTTAAACGTACTCAGGGTGAATCTGTTATTGTTACTACTGAAAAAGGAGTTTTTCGGGGCCGTATTTTTAGTGTGGAAAAATTCCAGAAAGAAAATCAAATTTTTACAACACTCAATCTTATAGATAGTAATGGAATTCAGGCAGTAGATATTACGGAACTTAAAACACTGCAGTTTGAGGACCCAGGGCTTCAGAAGGAGATGGTTGATGCCCTTGAATTGATTGCACGTTCCAGAGTTAAGACTGTTAGAATATTAAAAATTTCTTTTAAGGGCAGGGGCGAAAGAAGAATCAGAATTAGTTATATAAGAGCTGTTCCTCTTTGGAAAACCAGTTATCGTCTTGTAATTAATGAAAATGGAATTTCACGTTTAGAGGGCTGGGCCCTGGTACAGAATACCGGGAGTCAAGGCTGGGATAATGTCTGGTTGGGATTTGTTGCCGGACAGCCCAATGCATTTACAATGGATCTGGCAACACCCCGTTATATTACCCGACAGCGGATTGATATTACTTCGGCTGCTCCTTTAGGACCTACTTCATATGCAAAAGCATATGCTCCGGAACCTTCGGTCTCAAGAACTCAGGTCTATTCAGAAGCTCCTTCTATGATTATGGATGATGATATGTATGATTATGAAATTAAAGAACCATACACTCCTGCTCCTGTTGTTTCCCAGGCGACAGGAATTAGGGAGGGGAACTTTTATCGTTATGATGTTAAGCTTCCTGTTTCAGTTGATGCAAGATCTTCTGCTATGATACCAATTATCCAGCAGGAAGATGCTGGCAAATCCCTTGGAGTTTATGACCCTTCATACAACAAAGTATTTAAAGGTATTCGCCTGATTAATAATACTGATGCACACTGGGCTGCTGGTCCTGTTACAGTAAGTGAAGGATATTACTATGGCGGTGATGCATTGATTCCCGAGATGATACCTGAAAGTGAGAGGCTGTTAACATATGCAGTACACGGAACCCTGGAAGTACAGAAAACCCAATCAGTACAGCCCCAACGGATAACCAGTCTTAAAATTACCGGAGGTGTTCTTTACAGAACAGATAAAATAATACGTGAAACCAGATATAGAATAGATGGAGATGAGGATGAACTTATTTTAATTCATCCCAAAGAGACCGGATGGAAGCTGACAGAAAACCCTGAAGTTTCAGAAGAAACACCAGGAGAATACCGTTTTTTTCTCTTTGGATGGGAAGAGCCTGTTACAGTTGCAGAAGAGTACATCATCTCAAACCAGTTTAGCCTAAATGGTTTTCGCAGTTCCGATCTGGCTGTCTATATGGAATGGAAGGAGATCTCTCCCCAAATTAAAAGTGCGCTCGAAAAAATAGCAGAGCTGAAACAGAATACAGATAGTATCAGAGTTGAAATAAATTCCCTTACAAACCGGATCAGTCGTATAGAACGGGACCAGAACAGAATACGGGAAAATATGAAAGTTCTCGATAAGGAGTCAGATCTGTTTAAACAGTATGCCTCCCGGCTTGCTGTCCAGGAAACTGAACTGCAGGATATTAATAAACAAATTGAAAGCAAACAGACTGAATTTCAAATGGCAGATAAAGTATTGAAGGATTATATTAATTCAATCGATTTATAGCATTAATTAAAAGCCTGTAAATAGAGAATTCTTTACTGCTCCAGGAATTCTTACT
>DAOWEB010000085.1 GCA_030638735.1 Spirochaetaceae bacterium | reverse complement strand
GCCTTTTATGGCATCTATCGCCTGAATATTCAGATACACTGGATGTTATCAGGACAGGCGGGTTTAATTTTATCGTAATACAGGAAATGCCTCAGGATCTTCTTGAAGACCTTGAAGGATTTATTGAAGATACGATGGCATTGGCGAATGAGGCAAAAGCGGTAGGGGCGGAGGTTGTTTTTTACGAAACCTGGGCTTATGACCCAAAAGGAACAAAAATATATGAAAAACAGTGGTCAGGCGGGAATCCCGAGGGAATGCAGGCACGAACCAGAGAAGCGTACACTCGGGCGACTTCAGAAGCTGGTGGCCGTATGGCTCGTGTTGGAGATGCATGGGAAAAAGTCCTGACCGAGCACCCGGCAATCAAACTGCACAATTCTGCCGGTGGATCCCCTTCTGAATGTGGAAACTATCTCGCAGCATGTGTTTTCGTTAATGTCTTAACAAATCTTGACCCCCGTGATGCAGAATGGAGACCTGAAGGGGTGAGTGAGGAGGAAGCAATTGTGCTCCGTGCCGCAGCATGGGAAGTTGGTAATAAACAATAGATTGTTCCTATGGTATGGATTAAGGAATCCACACAATCTAAAGTAAATTTGCCTAAAGAGGTACAATCACGTTTCAGCAGAGACTTTGGCTATAATTGGTGGATAATTTCAATACAGAACTATTATGGGTATATGGCATCAGGGAGAGGAGGAAAGTACCTGTGTGTTATCCCGGACCTAAACCTGGTAGTAGTAATAACTTCAGAGGATTATCATGAAGAGGCACTAAGTTTTCCGCATCTATCAATATTAAATGATTACATTGTACCAGCGGTCATTGAGTAATCGATAGTGGAATAGAAAGCTAATTTCATGTGCATACGGATAAATATAGGAGGTTAATAAATATATTTGATCCTGTATCAGATTAATTATCTTATTTTTTTATGGAGGAAAAAATATGATCTATCATGTAAGAGAATACGGTTACACTGAGAATTATGCGGAGCTTTTCAAAGGATTGGCTGAGATTAATGAATATATAGAGAAGACCTATCCTGAAGTAACTTCAACACCGATGTATAATCTGGACGGGGAGAGAGGAAGGGTCTATATACTATCATCATATCCAAGTATGGGTGTATATGAAAAAGTAAATGATCAAATGGATAAAGATGAAACAATTGCGGCGTTCATGATGAAGCATATGGAAAATATTAACCTTAATGTTCCGGTAGTTGATCATTTTTACAAGGGAATTTAGAAATCAGTAATTATCCAAATAGCTCAAATGAGTTCAGGAATGAATACTGCAAAAGCCGAAAAAGGTAAAACAACGAAGCCTTAACTATTCATAATTTATGGGAATTGTGTTCCCTCTACTCTCTCTGATTACAGACCAAGCAAGAAAAATAATAGTAGCTGGGATTACACCAGAAATTAAAAGCGCCCCCGAATTATTTTCTCAACCTTTGAAGAATAAAGGTTTGAAAGTTTTTTGTGTGTCTCCTGTGACAGAGGTTTTACAAGAGATGCACCAGCATTGGATTCAACCTGGTATACCTTGGAAGCACCTGCAATTATAGTCGAAACAGCAGGATGATCCAAAACCCATCTAAGAGCAAACTGGGACATAGAAAGATTTTTCGGCACATAATTTCTAACATCTTCTACCAGCTCCACCCCCTTCCTGAAATGAATACCGGAAAAAGTTTCTCCAACACTGAAAGATTTTCCTTCAGCATTATAATTACGGTGATCCTGAATTTCAAAAGTTGTTTCAGCAGTATATTTTCCAGCTAAAAGACCACTTGCCAATGGAAGTCTTACAATAATTCCGACATTTTTATTCTGAGCTTCATCAAATATTTTAGTAATCGGATCCTGTCGAAAAATATTAAAAATAATCTGCAATGATGTTAAATCATCCTGCCTCATACAAATTTTTGCTTCTTCCATGGTTTCAACACTGGCTCCAAAATTTTTTATAAGGCCTTCTTTTTTAAGATTTCTTAGGAATTCGAAAACACTCCCTTCCTCCATATACTTCTGAGGAATACAATGTAGCTGCAGCAAATCAAGAGCATCCACACCAAGTCTTTTTAAGGAAGCTTCCACAGATTTTTGTAAACTTTCAGGTGTATAATTATCCGGATAAACTGAATCGTCACGACCATATTTGGTTACTACATATATATCAGGATTACTTTCCTTAAGAAATCGACCAATAAGTTTTTCACTTCTACCTGCGCCATAAACATCTGCAGTATCAAAAAAATTGATACCCTGATCCACTGCTTTATTCAGGATCTCTAAACCTGTTTTCTCTTCCAGATTTCCAAAATCGCCGCCAAGCTGCCATGTGCCCAGTCCTATTTCTGAAATTTGAAATCCAGAATTCCCTAATATACGTTTGTTCATAGAACTTTCTCCTTAATGTTATATAATCGTATCACTGGGCTTATAAAGATGCAATCAGGAGGTTCGGATACAATTAATAAGTTTTTTATCTTATTGCTATTTAATTCATATTCATAATCAGAATTACTAAGTAAAACATCAGGTTCATTATAGTTAGAATATACAATACCTGATTTCGATACTTTTCTCACTTATATATTACCCGTATGGATCCTGGAAATGGAGGTATTAAGTATACTATGATATTTTTCTTTCACACAGGCCTTGAGAAAGAAGAAAAAAATAAATACAGGAATGGTATTATAATTCGGAAGATGGAATACTGGTTGCTACGATAACTTTTGGAATACCCTATGTATCTAATATGTATTAATCTTTCTGAGTATATAAAAAATTGATAAAATATTTTCTAGTATCTATAACGGTAGTGATTATGAAAGTAAATGAAGTAATGGAAGCATTGACATCCCATCCAAAATCTTTATAATTAATTAGTTACAGCCTTGGACTTGTCTGTTTTACCCTGCTGAAAACAAAGGGGAATATATGAAACAATCAATTTTTTTCCTGTCACTCCTGTCATTGACAATTCTAATCAGCTATTCATGTTCCACCATAAAAGAAAACCCTGATATCCCTATTGAAACATTGGAGCAGGAACCGGATTATACGATTTATCCGGGACCGGATGAAGCCTCAAGACTCCTGCATCTCTGGGAAAAAGCCGTACGAACCAAAGACATTGAACTGCTTCTGGAAATCATGCCTTATCCCAACCTCCGTTACACCCCTGAATTGGCAGAAACAATACATTTTCAGGGTATCAATAGTTTCAAAGCCTTCAGATTTGATTTTTTTGACCGTTTAGGTCCTGCGGAAGAGTATTCCCTGCCTCCTCTGGATGATTATTTCCACTATGGAGATATTGATGTTTATGACTTTTGGCATAAAACAGTAGGCACTGAAAGAAATCTTAAGGAAATGATTAATATTGAAAAAGACAATGGAAAATGGATAATTGGCAGCTCGGCAATCGTTATATTTATGGATGGACCGGTGGTGCATAATCACCTTCAGGCCCAATCAGACATTGATAAAGATGGATTTCTTACAGACATGGAAGCAAAACTATGGTCCGGAATGATGTATAATTTAGTAGAAGGCCCACACACCAGTGTAAACTACCTGGATGATTTTTTTGATACCAATAAAGATAATTTTATAAATACTGAAGAGATTAATTCTGCAGCGAAAATCATCATAGGAAAGGGATACCGTTTTGCAAGAGGAGCTTTTGGCGCATTTGTTCCTGAATATGATAATAACAACAATGAGTGGCTGGATGATGAAGAAATTGAAGAGATGATCGCTGTTATAAGCGATGCAAGTCAACCCCAATCTAAAAGGGCCCCTATAACACAAACGATGCACTGGTACCCTATGGCGGATTATATCTTTGCTACAACACCCCGTAAAGCAATCTATTCTCTAGATATTTTAGCCGATGCCAATGAGGATGGATGGATTGATAACAAGGAACAGCAGATTTTAGAATCAACCTTTACTGCCCACCGGGATGGAATTATAGATGAACACAAACAAGTAAAAAATTATCTTGACAGACTCATAGACCGGAATAAAGATGGAGGGATTGGCTGGAGTGAGAGGCGAATGGCTCTCCAGATATCCGCTATGGATTGGTCAAATCAATCTCTCTTACCCCCCCCCTATCCGGCTCACACACCTACTGATAAGCTTTTAGATAAATCAAAGAATGGTTTAATCGAAGAGGAGGAAATAAAAGCAGCAGTTATTCTTTTTTCAGGAGAAACCAATGGCAGTAATTTAATATCCGATAGCCTTTTTAAGCAGGTTGACATAAATAATAACGGGAAAATCACAACACAGGAGATTCAGAAAGCAAAATCACTGCTGTTTTATCCTCGTAAAGTAAAATCTGAAAACCTTATAAATACTATAAGTGATATAGACAAAGATGGTTTTATTGATGTGATAGAGATAGGTCTATTTGCAGGAAGGGCCAACGGCACTCCTGTGCCATCCTTTGACGATCTTATTGATATTTATCGCAGAAGGGGTACAACAGAGCAGATTGAAGCCGAAAAACTGGAAACAAATATACCCCGTAATACTGCTCCTGAAACTAAAAACTACAGGCAGAATATTGAAGAAATGGAAGGGAAACACATTGCTGTATTGGAAATTGAGCTGGGTCTATCCTCGCTGGACGAACAATTTACCAATCTTCTTACCATCTTTGTAGAAAACGCCTTTGTAAACATTGGCTCTCTTAATCTGGTGGACCGTCGAAACTTTGACAAACTTTATAAGGAGATGACATTTCAACTCTCGGGAATGGTGGATGAAGAAACTGCCGTAGAACTGGGTCATATGACAGGGGCCGACATAATTGCCCTGGGTGAAATCAACCAGATGGGAAAGCTTTATTATCTTAATGTAAAACTCATCACCGTTGAAACTGCCGAAATCATAAGCTCCAGTATCTCTCAGACAGGAGATCTTTCAGGATTCCTCGAAATGGCCAATCAAGTGGTAAACAAACTATTTTAGGGAGATCTGAGTTTATAGACGAGTAATCAACCACCTCACAATAATCAAACAGGAAATTTTAAAGGTTTTGTAAATTCCTTACTATATCATCCTTTTTATTCTGAATAATTTCTTTGCTGAAGTAGTAAGTCAGTTTCCCCCATACTAACTATTATGGACACAAAAGATACCTTAAGAGACATCGCGAAAGATCAGTTTGACCCCTTATGTAGTATAGCGAAAAAGCATTTCAAAATTGATTATCTATTCCCCTATCAGCGTCTGGTAATAAGCAATATTCTGGAAGCAGCTAAAGCAGAGGGATTTACACATAAACAAGAAAAAAATCCTGTAACAGGCAAATATGTAGTTTATGACACAAGACTAAACCAGATAGTTATTCTTCCAACCGGCGCAGGTAAATCACTATGTTTCATGCTTCCTGCAGTACTTCTTCCCGGGCTTACAATAGTAGTGTTCCCCCTGCTCTCCCTGATTGCAGACCAGGCAAGACGGTTAATAGAAGCAGGAATAAATCCCGGGGTTTTAAGAGGGGGGCAAAACAAGGCTGAAAGAGACAAACTCTGGAAGGATGCAAAAGATGGTTCAGTAAAATTTATCCTTACAAATCCGGAAACAATACTTAAATCCAATATGCTGACAAAGCTAAAAGAATTTACTGTTTCGCATATTGTCATAGACGAGACCCATACTGTTTCAGAATGGGGAGATACATTCCGGCCGGTATATCTTGAGCTAAGTAAACTTACATGCGGGTTTGAAGAACTGGAAACACAACCTGTTGTTACTGCTTTTACTGCCACAGCATCAGAGAATATTTTAAAGAGAGTAAAAGAAATTGTATTCCCTGGTAAATCTCCGGAACTTATTGCTGCTAATCCGGACAGACCTAATATTAGTTATAGTGTAATTCATACAATTTCTAAAAACAGACAGTTAATTGAATTACTAACAAGTTCAGGAGATAATTTTTGTGAGTACCCTGTTCTGATATTTTCCAGAAGCAGATCCGGAGCAGAACTGACAGCACACATGCTTAGAAAACAACTTAATAGAGACAATATATTTTTCTTTCATGCAGGCCTTGAGAGAGGAGAGAAAAATAAGATACAGGAATGGTTCTATACTTCAACAGATGGAATACTAGTAGCAACTATTGCTTTTGGGATGGGAATAGATAAAAAGAATGTCAGAACAGTTATCCATATGGAACCATCCTTAACAGTGGAAGCGTATTTACAGGAATCCGGCAGAGCTGGAAGAGACAGAAAAAAATCTCAAGCCGTAATGCTGGTGTCAAAAAAGGATATTCCTGATAATAACCAAAAAAATAATCCGAAAAATCTAACAATTTCAGAAATAAGGTACAGAGATTTTATAACAGCATTTACTAATGATGACCAATGCAGAAGAGAATCTCTTTTAAACCTCATGGGTGCAGAATATAACAACTGCTTTGGGTGTGATGTATGTGATAAAACTATACAAACCAATAGATTAGGTTATAGTAAAATTATTAATTTAATTAAAAAGTACAATAGAAAACTAACTTTAAGAGAAGTTGCTCTGACTCTGACAGGAAGCAGATACACTGATGTATATGAGAAAAAATTATACTCTTTAAGAGGATTTAGTTCCCTGGAAAATTGGACTACAGAGGATATCAAGGATGCTGTTCACCAACTGGAAGAAGAGGGCATTATTAAAATACCCTCAAGAGGTTTTTACAGGAACAGACTCATATTTAAGAATAATTTTTTAATTGACCCATAACTGGTTTTACCCTATTATACATTCAGTTAAAAGTAGATTATTTAAAGGTAGGAATTGAAATGAGAAAAAATATATATAAATTACTAATAGCATTAATTTTATCTGTTTTTATACTGGCCTGTTCAGGTAGTTCTGATAATTCAATGGATGAAGCTGAAAAACCACTCCAAGGAAATAATGCTTACGCAGTTCTTGAAGGTGTTACCTTAGGTGATAATACTGAATTATTTTCAGATATATATAAGGAAATTCCGTTATCTTATACTCCTGATGATAAATTACAAGTCCCGTCTTTTGCTTTTGCAAGTCGATACACATCCACCTCCACATATACGTATCTTGTAATCCCTGTGACAAATACTTCTTTAACAGCATTACAATGGGTTCGACTGGAAAACGGCTTTGTTCTTGATGGATCAGGAAATAAAACACATGTAACACCAGAGACTGCATATGCCAAGGGATCAGTGGGAAAGGTATCATCCACTATTTTTACTAATACTTGTCTTGCTTCTGGTGAATCTGGATATTTCTTTTTAATCATACCCGACTCCTGGGATCATTTTACAACTTTTGAATTTAATTTTGATTACGGCTCTACAGAACCTCAGGAAACTTATGCAAAGGTCATACCACAATCCTATGCCCTGGTAGATAATGATTTAATTGTATCATTCATGAATACAGGAACAAAAAAGGTAGATATGGGTTATCTTCATTTTGTATTATTAGATTCTTCAGATAGAGCAATCAGTTGGAACTTGACCAATAATAATGTAATTCCATCAACTGGAGTACTTAATGTTGGGGAATCAGGATCACTGGAAGAAGGCTACTATTTATACAAAGGTTCATCTTCAAAAATGAAGGTATTTTTAGATTTTGATGTTTTTGAAGATAGTGCCTCTCTATCAGTTAGCAGAAATGTTATAACAAATATTCAGCAGGATGATTTTGCTACATATGATGAATATGTATTCTATTTACAAAAGCAGCAATTTGAAAAAACAGAATATCTACAAAAGCTTTCTGAGTAAAATCCAGCTTTAAGTTTAATTATTCTTCCACTCTTTAAAAGCATCCTTATCCTGCTGAAGCCAGAGACAAAAATCACCTTCAACTATACTATCCCAGGTTTCCCAGGGGCTGTCTTTTTTTAGCAGATAATTTTCACCCTATCTGCAATAGCAGTATCCACAAATTTACCTATATGGAATTCTCCTCTGTAACTTCTCCCTTAGCTTGAACTTTACCTGAATATCCGAAATAACACTTTTAGCATAATCATTATCTGCACTTCCGGAGTTTTCACCACTGAAACCTAATGAAAAACTATTATAAAATTGCTCTATCTTCATTGTGTGGTTTCTTACAATTATTACTGTAATTTTATATTTGAGATATTTAATTATTGACAAAAGCTCTTTAGAAATCTAATATCATTTTCATAATAAATAAAAAATTTGGAGAAATTTCAAAATGTTAAAAAAAATATTTATTCTATTAGTTGTCAGCGTAATAATTATACCACAGTTATGGACTCAAGAGACAGATAGTATTGTTATACAAAAGCTTAATGATTTTACAGATACTATAATAAATAACTTTGATATTGGTACACATACAGCAATAGTTGCGGTTGCAGATTTTGACAATAAAAGTGATAAAGCAGCTGAAAGTAACATTGGGTTTACTGTAGCTGATATTATAAGCCAGAGGTTATCAAAATTAGATAATATTGGAATTGTAGAAAGCAGCCAGATTCAAAAGATAATTGAGAATATGCAATTAGGGCTTACAGGTCTTTATAATGAAAAAACTGTTGCATCTTTAGGACATTTGGTTGGAGCTGAATATATGGTTATAGGTTCTGTTACAGATATTAGTGGTTTTTACAGAATAAATGTAAGAGTAGTAAAGATTGAAACAGGAGTAACCATTGTAAATGAAATACTTGAACTTGACTCTATTTTATTGGAAAAAGAATCCGAGAAATATTTACCTCCAAGGTACAGAGTGTTTATTGGTACTACATATGCTTACAGCCCACAGAATTTCAATCTGGATTTTAAAATGTGGTATAATTATATCAACTTTGGTCTAACTGCTGGTTTTAATTACGATATTAAGAAAAATCATTCGTTATCATTATTTTTAAACTATTTTCCGGTACAATTGGAAACGAGATATTATTATACTTGGTCAAATATAACATATCCACAGTATAATGAGTCTTTCAAAGCACAACTAATGTTTCATTCTGAAATTATGTTAGGATATGGATATAAAAT
>DAOWEB010000271.1 GCA_030638735.1 Spirochaetaceae bacterium | reverse complement strand
TTTATCAGATCTGCCAACTCTGCCGCGCAACTGGTAGAGCTGGCTTATCCCATACATATCAGCCCTGTCAATAATTATTGTATTTACATTTGGAATATCTATACCATTTTCAATTATTGTAGTTGCCACAAGAACATGAAACCCACCATGTATAAACCTATGCATGACATCTTCCAGCCGGCTGCTGTTCATCTGACCATGTGCAGTTTCAATAAGTAATTCCGGCATTAATTTTTCTAAAAATATTCTGGTAGGAAGCAGTGTTTCCACTCTGTTATGTAAAAAGAAAACCTGACCTCCTCTTTCAACTTCTTTACGAATTGCAGTGGCAATAACTTCATCATCAAATTCCTGAATAATAGTCTTAATAGGCCTTCTACTGTGAGGTGCAGTTTCAAGAACCGACATATCTCTTATTTTTATTAAAGACATATGCAGTGTTCGTGGAATTGGCGTAGCCGAAAGACTCATACTGTCGATAGAAGTTTTAAGCTTTTTAAGCCTCTCTTTATCCTTTACACCAAAGCGTTGCTCTTCATCAATTATAAAAAGACCAAGGTCTTTAAATTCTACATCTTTCTGTATAATTCTATGGGTGCCGATTAATAAATCTATAGAGCCGTTAAGGGTTTTTTCCAGTATTTTTTTCTGTTCCTTAACTGTAACAAAACGGCTTATCATACCAATTTTAACAGGATAGCCTTTAAACCTTTCCTCAAAGTTTTCGAAATGCTGTTCTGCCAGTATTGTAGTAGGAGCAAGAAAAGCTACCTGTTTACCTGACACAACAGCTTTGAAGGCTGCTCTCATAGCAATTTCAGTTTTTCCATATCCAACATCACCGCAAATTAATCTGTCCATAGGCTGTTCCCCTTCCATGTCAGCCTTTACCTCTTCTACGCACCTAAGCTGATCAATGGTTTCCTCATAGGGAAAAGCTGCTTCAAACTCCAATTGCCAGTCTGAGTCGGCAGGAAATTTATAACCTCTTGCTTTTTTTCTTTTTGCATATAAATCAATCAGCATCTCGGCCAGATCTTCAACAGATTTTCTAACCTTTTTCTTTCTGTTATCCCAGGATTTTCCTCCAAGTAAATCCAGAGCAGGAGCACCACCCTGCTTACCAATATACTTTTGAACTAAATTAACCTGTTCAATAGGAATGAATATAGTTTCATCTCCTGCATATTCCAATTCGATATAGTCTCTTTCTGTACCAGCAGCTTTTATTCGGTCAATTCTTTTAAATTGTCCTATTCCATAATTTATGTGAACTACATAATCTCCAGGATTAAGTTCAATAAAAGTATCTATTGCCTTACTTTTAACCCTTCCTACAGATGCCGGGACCCTTCTTCTCCTTCCGAAAATCTCATTTTCCTCTATTGCAATAAGTTTAAGCTCAGGTAAAGAAAATCCTTCTGAAATACTCATAGGAATAACATCAAGATTAAAATTTTTAAGAATTTGTTTTATTCTTAATGCCTGAATTTCAGATTCTGAAAATATTACAATTTTATAATCAGCTTCCTGCAGTTTTATAAGCTCTTCCTTTAAATAATTAATATTACCAAAAAAAGACCTTGCATGTTCATATGAATATCTGATTCTTAAAGCGTCAGGATCTTTTATATCCGGAAAAATTATTTTCCTGTCTATTTTATCTAAAAGAATATTAAAGTCATTTAATACATGATTTGGCTCAACACAAGGTAAATCTTCCTGTCTTGCCCGATTGTAAAGTTCTCTTGTTTCCTTTTGTATGGCTTCACCTATATTCATAAGTCTATCACTATGAATTAGAACAATATTGGATTTTTTACTTATATAATCAACAATAGAACCAGGAGAGTCGAATGCAGCAGGAAATAAAAATTCTTCATTTTTGCAGTTATTTGTAATTTCAAGGGAATTAATATCATCTTTTCCACTTTTAATTATTGTTTTAATCTTTATAATTTGTTTTTCATCCCATAATATCTCTGTTGCAGGATAAATTGTAATTTGTTTTAATTTTTCAGAGGATTTTTGACTTATAGGATCAAATATTTTGATCTCTTCTACCTCATCCCACTCAAAAACAATTCTTACAGCAGTATCTTTCCCATACATAAAAATATCAAGTACTTCTCCTTTAAGAGAGAATTCACCTGGTATTGTTACTTTTGTAACACGAAGATAACCATAGAGAACCAGTATTTTCTCCCAGGAAACAGGATCAATACTGTCCCCTATTTTAAGAGTTACAAGTTTTGCTCTGATAAACGAACTTGGAGGTACAGGTGTAAGTAATGATTTTAATGACAGGACAATTATTATTTTTTTCCCCATTAGTAGTTCAGACAGGTAGTGCGCTCTAAGACCTGCAATACTGGATTGATATTTATTTCCACTAAAAATCATATTTTCCCAACCAGGGAAGTAAAATACATTTTCATTTAGAGTTTGAATATCTTTCAGGACTATTTTTGCTTCTTTTTCTGTAGGAGTGACAACAATTGTACTGCCTTTTGAAAAGGAAGCCAGCTTTTCAGTTAGATATGATCTAAAAAAACCATCAGCCCCTTCAATATTTATTGGAAAATTATTTGTAATTAAGCTGTTTAATGTCTTTTTATATGGTTGATAATCATGTAAAATTGAATCAAGATAATTTATGAATAATGTTATCATATTATAATCCGAAAATTATAATGGTTACTATGGAGAAATATTTTGAAAAAAATCATATTGCTATTATATCTGTCATTAGCTATTGCGTCATTAACTTTTGCGGTTTCAGAGGATGTCTCAGTTTCAATTCGTTTTTTTGATAAAGAGATATACTATCCTGAAACTAAAATAAAAATTCAAGTTAGGATTATTAACAATTCTCTGGAAAATTATTCATTTAATTCTGCAGAAATACGTTCATTTAATTTTAATTTCCAGGTAAAAACACTTACAAATATATCAGTACATGAATCTAATAATTATATACTAAGTCATCGTACAAACAATCCTGTATTTTACAGAGAGATAAAACTTCTTCCTGGTGAAGAATATGCATTTATTACATATCTTGAGGATTATGTGAATATAGTTGAAAGTGGAATATATATTATTCAGTCAAAATTTTATCCTGACTTTCAGCTGGGATATTCCTCACAGTACATCGAATCCAATAAGCTGACATTATCTGTACGTCCATCTATGGATATTCCAGTTTTTAAAGAACAAATTGATGTGGAAACAGGAGAAATACTTGAACTTATTGCTATGCCTCCTGATGAAGTTGTTAAATACACCATTGAAGCACGATTAAAAAGTGCATGGAATAAGTTTTTTCTATATCTCGACTTAGAGGGGTTGTTATTAAATCATCCTGATCTTAAACACCGGTATAATACTATATCAGAAGAAAAGCAGATGTTATTGATTGAGGAATATAAGAATCAGCTGAAAAATAAACGTGTTGATAATGATATTTTATTAACACCTTCTTCTTTTGAAATTCTTAAAACAAGTTATACGCATAATGAAGCAACTGTTGTTGTAAATAAAGAATTTATTTTTCCAGAATACACTGAATTAAAGAAATATACTTATTATCTGCATCGTTTTGGCAATATTTGGTCAATATATAACTATGATGTAAGAAACCTTGGGACGAAATAGTGAAAACTTTATTAGTTATTGAACATGATACACTCAAAGATCAGGTTATTGAACATCTTGCTCCCAGGGGATTCGATTTTATTCATTACCGGAACCCCATTAAAGCTCTGGATAATATTGAAGAAATAAAACCGGATCTTGTAATTTTCAGTGGTGTTGATTTCCCAAGACACTGGAAACCATTTATTACTGTACTGCGAAGTTTTCTATCTAAAGAAACTTCAGTATTTATTTTACTAAAAGGTGAACAATTCCCATCTGAAGAAAGTACAAAAGCAAGTTCTCTTGAAGTAAATGGAATTATTTCTGAAGATTTCAATGACCCGGCAGTTGTTGGACAGCTGGAAGACATCTTTACACGCTACAATGTAATTGATGATAAAAGAATAAGCAGAAGGTATCTAAGTTCAGTTACAAGTGATATTGAATTTATTTTTACTCATCCTCTAACTCCATCTTTAATCAATGGCGAAATTACTGATATTTCAATAGGAGGTATCAGTTTCAAACCGGAATCTCCTCAAATAACACTGGATATCAGAGAAGGTACAATTTTATCTAATTGCACCTTGCGACTTAAGGAAACTTTTAATACAATATCTGTAAGAGTTATTAGAAATAATAACATTCTTTCACTTGGATTTATTGATCTTAAAGATGATTTGAAAGAAGAATTGATGGAGTATTTTCACGAAATCCCGGAGAGAGAATTAGACAAAGTACTCCATACAGGGAGGTAAATTGTGAGTGTAACTAAATATATAGAAACCCAGCCATTATTTAAAATTATGAAGTATAAATCCAAAGTTGATTATGCAAGTTGTGCAGTCAGTTTTACAGGTTCCGCAAGAAAACACCCTTACGATCAGGAAAAGCTTCTTCTAATATCAGATCCTTTCAGTTCACACACAGTGTTTTATGAGTTTAGAATAAAAGATATTGTTCACTATGACGACCTGCCGGGGATTGCTACAGACAGCGGTGAAAACCTTCTAATGGTACGGCTATGGATAAACAAAGGCAGTCTGGGATTAAAATATGAACCTTTTGAAGTAAATGATCCCATAAGATTTATGAATGACAGTGAACTTCTGCATCAAATATTAAAAGAGAGTGATATACATAAGCCATAATGGCATATACAATTACAAGATCAAATAAAATAGAATGTCAAGTCTGTCCTCACAATTGTATTATATCCAAAGGGAAGTCCGGACTGTGTTCTGTACGTAGAAATAGTAATAATAATCTTGAACTACCCCTTAAAGGTATTATATCTGCAATAGCAATAGATCCCATTGAGAAAAAACCTCTTTATCATTTTTTACCTGGTTCAAAAATACTTTCTATAGGCTTTTTTGGTTGCAATTTCCATTGTCAATTCTGTCAGAATTATCAAATTTCCCAAATTTACAATAAAAAAAAGAATACAAAATATATATCTCCTATAGATATAATTCACATGGTACAGGAAAAAGGATTAAAATCTATTGCTTATACTTATTCTGAACCGGTTATTCATTTTGAATACATTATGGAATGTGCTAATTTAGCACATAAAAATGGAATTAAAAATGTTCTGGTTACCAATGGCTTTCTTAATCCTGAACCAGCCAGAGAATTGTTATCTAAAATGGACGGGGTCAATGTAGATTTAAAAGCATTTACTCAGGATTTTTACAATAAACTTGGTGGAAAAATAGAACCAGTAAAAAATTTTATTAAACTGGCAGCAGAACTTACCCACCTTGAAGTTACAACACTGATTATTCCAGAAGAAAATGATTCTACGCAGGAAATTCTGAATATTGCTAATTTTATCGCATCTTTGAATAAGGATATCCCTTTACATATTTCATCTTATTATCCTGTTTATAAGTATGAAGTATCATCAACACCAAAGGATACTGTACTCAATCTTGTAAAAAGCGCTTCCGGAGTACTTAACTATGTTTATCCTGGAAATATTTTTTAATTTAATTTTCTACGATACATTGACATATTTTCTATGATTGTGTAGATTACACAGGTCGTAAAGACCTTCCCTTGTAGCTCAGTTGGTAGAGCGGGTGGCTGTTAACCACTAGGTCGGCAGTTCGAGTCTGTCCGAGGGAGCTTGGTTCCATCTTATTAAGATGGAACCATTTTTTTTTACTTTACTTCCAATTAAACTAATTCATTCTTTTTAGTCTAAATTAAAAATATTAAAATCTGCTTAAAATATTTTGAAAAAGAATGTAATATCTATTATAATAAAACAATGGACAAGGCTGGTCGGGACTTCGTCCCTGCTCGGCAATGAGTCGTACCGGAAGAGCGAAGCGATGAGGAACGATCTCAGCCACCTAAGGAGTAAGTAAAATGAAAGGTCTCTCATCAAAGAATACATTAAATATTTTTTCAAATCTCCACAGAAGTGCTCATTCTTATGAAATGGCATCTAAAGAACTTACTTCTACTGCAAAATCAATGATGGATTTTGCTTCAGAAATAAACAATAAATCCAATGGTTTCAAAATGAGCTTTTCTGAAATTAATAGTGATTTTCTAACTATTTCTTCTGCAGTAGAAGAATTTACAATAAATATGAAATCAATATCTGATAATGCCACTCAGTCAATTAAGAATATTGATATAATTTCTACTGCAACCAGTGAGTTTTCAAATGCTGCTACTGAAATTGCACAAAATACAGGATCAGCAAAAGCATACAGTAATGATTCTCTGGAAGTATTAAAAGAAGCTTCTGAAAATTTTGAAAAACTTAAAAATGCATCCAAAGAAATTGATATTGTTACTCAGACAATTACTTCAATAGCTGATCAGACTAACCTCCTTGCTTTAAATGCAACTATTGAAGCAGCAAGAGCTGGAAGTGCCGGTAAAGGTTTTGCTGTTGTTGCCAGTGAAGTAAAAGAACTTGCAAAACAATCAAAGAATGCAACTGAAGAGATTACAGATAAAGTAAATGTTATTCAATCCGGTATTCAGGCAACTGTATCTTCAATGGAAATGATATCCAAAGTAATTCATAAAATGAATGATCTGGTTGATAATATTGCTGCAGCAACAGAACAACAATCTGTTACATCAAAGGATATGTCAGATAATATTCAGATATTTCTTGATCAGATCAATCTTGTTATAGAAAACGTTTCACAAAGTGAAATTGCCATTGAGGAAGTTAATGTAAAAATAGCAAACAGTGCTTCCCGATCAGATGAAATTATGGATACTTCCAATAACATGAGTCATGACAGCGAATTGATGAAAACAAATTCAGTGGCAATGTATGCCTATGCCATGGAAGCTGCAGGTGCGGGCGAAGATATCTACAAGGATATTAAAAAAGTTAACATCCCCTCTTCAATCATAGAAAGTATATATAAAGAAAAAAGTGTTTTGGCCAGATATACAGAAGAATACAGTGTTAAAGTAAATGATATGGATAGTCAGCACATACGTATTTTTGATTATATTAACCAGGTTCACACAGAACTAAAATTAAAATCACCTATAGAAACACTTATCCCTATAATGGAGGATTTGCTGGATTTTACTACTAAACATTTTGCTGATGAACAGATATTGATGAAAAAAATTAATTATCAGGGTCTTCCAAAACAGCTTACAGAACATACAGCGTTACTTTCTCAAGTATCTGATTACATTGATAAAATGAAATCCGGTGAAGAATTTGATATGATAGGTGTTCTTGTCTTTTTAAAAGAATGGTTGTTTAATCATATAAAGGTAGAAGATCAAAAATATTCAATACCTATGAATAAAAACGGCATAAAATAGATATTTGATTATACTACTGTCACCAGCAAAAACTATGAATTTTCTCGATTCAATACCTTCAGGTTTTGAAAAAAGCAAACCACTTTATAATGAAAATGCAATATTTCTTAACAGAATACTTAAAGACATTGATGAAAATTTAATAAAAAATATTATGAATCTTAGTGATAAAATGCTACCTGGGATTATTAAAAATATTATGGAATTTTCTGACAAAAATAAACTTATACGACAGGCTATTTTTGCCTACAGAGGTGCAGTATTTAAAGGAATAGATGCTTTTTCATTTAATAAAAAACAAATGGTATATGCACAGGACCATCTTAAAATACTGTCCGGTATGTATGGTGTTTTAAAGCCTCTTGATGAAATCCAGGAATACCGGCTTGAGATGAAAACATCACTAAAAACAATAGATGCAACTAATATATATGCTTATTGGAAAAATATTATTACAAATTACTTTGAGACACTCGATAGAACTCAAATAATAATTAATCTTGCTTCAAATGAATACAGTAAAGTTATTGACTTTTCCAGATTAAAAGCCTCATTAATTAATATTTACTTCGGTGAAAATACAAACAATCGAATAAAGTCTCCTCCCATGTATTCTAAAATGGCAAGAGGTAAAATGACTGGTTATATAATAAGAAATTCACTAAAAACACCGGAACAAATAAAAGACTTTCACATTGATAATTATAGATTTAATCCAATAGTAAGTGATAGTAATAATTATGTCTTTACACGTTAGCTTATCTATTCCAGAGGCAATATAAATTCTTCTCCAGGGAAAATAATATGATAAGAGTTTCTAGCAGGATTATTATTTTTAAATCTTTCGAAAAAATCATCCCAGTTCATTTTGGATAGTTGTTCCAATTTAGTGTTTTTCAGTTTCAGGTTAAAATCCTTTAAAGCAAAAAATAAACCGGTAATAGACTCTCCTTCCAATACTTTCCATACAATTTGATTATTTTCTATTTTTATATTAATTGGGAAATTTTCCGGTATTGTTAGTTTTGAGGTCTCTGTAATTTCTATCCCATCAGTATTTATTGTTTCCTGCTGGTCACCAATACTCTTAGATTCATTTGTTATTTGATTTATAAGATTATTACTACTTGTATCTAAATCACTAATTAAAATAGTTTTTTCAATTTTTTTATCTCCAAGAATTAAAAATATAATTAAAAGTATAATAGCACTTAAAAATAAATAATATTTTGTTCTTCTTTTTTTAAATATAGAAGAAAATTTATTAGAAACATTGTCATCTTTTTTTATTTTTTTATTTAAAAATATATTTGTTAACTTAATGTTTTCAACTCCAGCTAAAATACTTTCTAAAATACTTTTATTTTCCTTTAACCCAATATTCCAGCTTTTATTAACTGATTTCAAGTCCTCTTTCTTTTTAATACTTTTTTTTATATTTTCGTTATTTTTAAATTTTGATTTTAAATCAATGGAATCATCACCCTTAAAAATATTTTCTTTCTGTTTGCCTGGATTTATAAAAGGAATAATTTTTGATTTTGTAATTTTTCCTTTTATTTTTCTTATTTTAGAATTTTTCTTTTTAGTTATATCTATTATTTTGACATTATTTTCTTTATCGGGTTGTGTTTTATTAGATTTTGATTTTTTACTGTTTGTTGCTTTTTCATTTACTATAGTATCTTCTAAGATAGAATTTGCATCAGATTTAATTTTAGTATGTTTATTTTGTGATATTATTGTATTTTGGTTAATAATTTTTAATTTATTAGTTGAAAAATCCGAAACTATTTCAGAATCCTTTTTTGTAATTTTTCTTAAAATATTTTCACTTTTTATATTTTTAATCTTTACATTTTCTGCAGGCAAATATTCTTTTTCTATTATTTGTATTTTTGTTATTTTCTCTTTAATACCGGATATATCTTCTATTATTACAGATTCACCCATTTCCTCTTCAAGTAATTCCTTAATAATATCTTTATATTCCAATAGATATTTATAAACTCTCTCTTTCAGACTTATAGGAAGATCTATATCGACTCTAAGTAACAAAAATGCAACCATAGCCCTGTTTTCTTCATTCATATCCATTCGGCTTAGTATGAAATTCATGTATAAAACTGTAATTATAGGGTTATTTTTTGAAATAACCGAATCAATCTGCATTGCTTTTTTTATTGCAAATTTAGGAGAAAGGAAGGATCTGTTTGTAATATCTTCACTAAGATCTGAAGAAAGAGGAAAACTACCTGAAAAGAGATGCTCTTTAAAAAACTGAATATCGTTTTTATTTATCTTACTATACAAAGAAGAAATTGCTAATTCAATAATATCTTCTGTTGGATAGCTTTGATATTTTAATAAAACAATGGAAATTATGTAGTGCTCACTTGGAAGATTTTTCTCTTTAAGAGTTTTAATTAAATATTTTACAATATCACTGTTGACCTGGTATTTATTATTAAAAATATCAAGTAGTTCATTTACCTGATTACACCATGAATGGAGAGTAGCAAGATCAAATATTTCGTTTATTTCATTTTTCCAGTTCATATTCTAGTTAAATCTTCGGTATTTTTTTTGTGAACTTTATTTTATAGATAACCAGGACGATAATAAAAATAGGAAAACCGGTAAAACAGGACTTATTATTATGCAAGATGCGTTTCCTTTCGAGGAAATGGATAGTATTATCCATCAAAATAGAGATATTATACTTAATGGTATTTTCGGAACTTCTACTACCATGGAAGTAGGCTCATCTATGTCCTTTGCAAAATATCTTCGACATGTTGGTATAACTTCAAGAAATTATTTATTGTTTTTAAAAATAGTTGAAACAAATAATAAGTGGGTTGTTGATGAACTTATTGGAGAAAAAGATCCAAGATTACTATTTTCTGTAATAAAACCGAACAGGTTTCTCATAGAAAGAGCCTTCGATCTTCTTGCTGCATGGCATCCAGGGCAAATTTACTCTAAGGTGTTACTTTCAGTTCTGGGAATTGTAGAATACTCCTATCATCGTTCAGATGATGGTTATAATATTTATCCCTTAAATATTACAGATTTGCAAAACCTGGGGAAATTTCTTAATGAAGAAAAAGACCAGCTTGAAAATATAAATGCATCAATTCTTGAAATACTTGATAGAATGAGTCAATTAGGTGAGTATGAACGCAGTGGCGCCAAATTAAATATTTCAAAACAATCATTTAATATCCGGGATGGTTATTTTGATAATACTAAAAATTTAACCAATATCATTCCGGAAGTTCTTCTAATAAGGTTAAAAAGAGAAGATGTGGAAATATCCCCGACAAAGGATTTTTTTGCATTTACCTCAAAATTAAAAAAATAATTTTCAACTGCTCTGTTTTTCTGTTATAATAATTATTAACATGAGGTTAACTTAGGAGAAATAATGGCCATAAATACAAAAGAGATTGGAAAAATTATCTCTATTGTTGAAAACAATCCTTATAGGTTAAAAAATCAATACGGAGACCCGGGAGGTCTGATAGATTTATCTGATGATAAAAGAGAAGCCATAGTTATTGGTGATCTTCATGGAAGTATTGAAAATTTAAAGGCTATTGTAGCACACGAAGATAATGCAAAAAAACTTAAAAAAAATAATTTGGTTCTAATTATTATAGGCGATGGAATGCACAATGATCAGGTAGGTCAAATGCTTGAAATGGAAACCTCTTTATTGGTTTTAGAAGAAATTTTTAGTTTATTTTCAAAATATAAGGATAATATAATTTACATAAGAGGTAATCACGATACCTTCGACTCAAGATTAGCAAAAAGTGCAATAAAACAGGGTCTTGAATTTAAAAATTATCTTCTTGAACATCGTGGAGAAGATTATGTCGAAACTGTAAATGATTTTTTTGAAACGCTGCCTGTATACATTATTGGAAATGGTTTTGTTATTACTCATGGAGGACCAGTTAGATTTGGAGCAACCAGGGAAGAAATTATAGATATAGTGGATAATCCTGATTTTTATCACCAACTGATATGGAACAGACTTCATGAATTCCGCGGTACACCAAATATGAAAGAATATGGTGAAGCTGATATTCGTAAAATGAATAAAAGAATGGGTATAGATGAAGACACACCTTTTATTGTAGGTCACAATCCTATGTGGGGAAGTGGTGATAGATCAGGGATATGGAAAGATATAATAGGTATAAAAAATCACTACATTGTTTATACCAATATAGGAACAAAAGGTCCATATTTACTAATTACAAATGGTGATATTAAATCAAAATTTGCAATAACAGATTAAAGCGGGAATAAAGGAGTTTTTTATGGCAGATAAAACCAATATGTTGATACATGATGTTATTGTAGATAAAAAAATCAGAAAATATTTATATCTTGATAGTACAATTGATGAATTAGTTGATACTTTGAACAATCTTAAACTTGATAACTTTGGTGATGATTCTATTGTTCCATTCACTGCTAAAATTCGTGGATATACAGGTGCAACAGATCAGAATGGAGCACCATGGTTACTAAAAGATATACCAGATGAAGAAGCTCCAATGCATAAGTATCAGGAAATAGCATTTTATATTGATTTTTTAATGAAAACTCCAGCTGCCCCTACTATTCTTATTAAACACAATGATAAATTTTATCGTGCTACAAAACATGTTCAAAATGCCATGCAAATTGGCAGTTATAATTATCTTGATCCTCCTTTTATGAAAATGCTTGGTAATGATTTGATTAACAGATGGCTGTTTTTTGATGAGGATAGAAATCCAAATAATTATATGGTTATCCATGATGATGACAGTAAGCCATATATTGTTGTAATTGATTATAACAAAGCGGATCTTGAATCAGAAGAGATGAAGATTCATGGCATGAAGGATAAATTTGGCTGGCACAGAGAAGAAAAAACACGGTTTTTAACATTACTTAAACCGGAAAATTTTGAAATGTTCACAATAGAAGATTTTGATCAGCGATTAAAAATTATGATGGGAATTAAAGAATCTGTTCTTATTGGGATTTGTAATAAAGTATTTACAAACGAGATTTTTGAGGATCCGAAAGCTGCAGCTAAACTAATAGTAGATAATTTTTTAAGAAGAAGAGCATATCTGGATAAGTATTTTAGAACATGGTTTAAAGAAAGAGATCTTGAAAAAGAAAAAGAAGTTGATGCCAGATATGCAGGTCTTGGTAAATCTTTTACAGACTACTACAAGAGGTAGGTCTTATATGGAATTTAAAAGCGTATCAATAAATAACTGTTACATTCTGCAGGACGAAGTATTTAGTAATCAATTTTATACTTATATAAATGCCAAAGCTGTTTATAGTGCCAGTATTTTTCATCTTGCGTTTTTTAAAGGAGATATAAGTTTAATAAATGAAGACGTATTAAAAAAATATCAAAAGTTTAACAATGATTTGTATCTATTAAATTCACCTAATCTTTATATACCCTTCGAAGTAAATTTTCATGAAAATTCTCTATATCAGGCTTACTACGAGTCTGATCATTTCCCTTTATCTTTATGGATTGAAGAAAAAAGTCTTATTCCATTTAATATCTTTATACAAATAATGGAAGATACTCTCTATGGTCTAAGAGTTCTTGAAAAAGCAGGACACAGCCATCTGTTTTTAACACCAGAGGAAATCCTGGTTCCTCTTAACTTGAATCTAAATAAACATGTTAAACTTGATAATATTGGGCTAAACTCAATTATTCACTCACTTTTTAATACTAAAGAAATTGAAAATTACAGGAAAAAATATTATCGTAAAGGTACTAAATCAGTTGAAAAAATGTTATTAAAAAATATATCTGAGGATATATTTTCATTTGGAAATATAATAAATCAAATTATACCATTATGTATTTTTGACAATGAAAATAATAAAATTCTAATTCAGGATAAAATCAATCAGCTTATTAATAAACCTGACAGCATATCATCTATTGATGAAGTAATTGATTTATTTGTTAATTTTTTTGAAACTACAAGACCTCACTTACTGCCGGATCAACAATTTAATTATAAATATACAGGCCAGGCAAGCTTTGATATTCCGGACTATGATGACTGGCAGGAAGAAGCGGTATTAGAACCTTACAATGAAGATGAAGATCCTATAGAGAATATAGATAAAAAAACATTATATAAACAAAATATTACTTTCTTAAAATCTATAGCTTCAGTGTTTTCAAAACTATTTTTTAAAAGAAAAAAAATTGTAAATGTTAGTGCAACTTTAAATGAATATGCAAATCATCCTAATGAAATAAATATTAAAGAAAAAACCAGTCCAAAAAAACAAGAATATAAATCTAAAACCGATACTAATCTTAAAACGTATGAATCATCCGGATTAGATAAAGATCTAATTAGAAAAAATACCAATAATATTCTTAATGAGATAGAAAATCATTATACAAAATCTTCTGAAAATAATTTTGACAGGAAAAGTTCTACACAAAAAAAAGATGATATTGCTGTTTCTAGCACTCAAATTTTTAACAATAAAAGTAATACAGATATTAAAAAAAATATCAAAACCAGTAATGATAAAATATCTTCTTTAAAAGTCGACGGCAGCATGAACTATGATAAACAGGAATTAGTTTCTATTTTTGATAATTCATTGCTTAAAAGAGATTATACAAGAAGTTATGATATAATTAAGGAATCAATTTCCAGAGAACGTAAATCTAATCAGAAAATTGAAACTAATGAACTTCAAAATATTCTGAATGCCAAATTAAAACAATTAGATGCTCATTTTTCTATTAACGAATCAACAAATATCCTGGGAAAACTTGCAAAACTTGAATCTATGCAACCAATGGAAGTTACAGAACTGAATAAAGATATAGTTTTAGACTTAAGAAATAAACTGGGAAAAGAGTCGAATGAACCAATTTCAAACGAAGAAATTTCTGTAAAAAACCTTAATATATTTCATAAATTTCTTAAATATCTAAAAATACAATTTAAAATATTACTAAGAAAATAAAAAAGCCTACCAACAGGCAGGCTTTTTATCTGTTTTAAATACTAAGAAGGTTTAATTTCACTCGTTGTATAATCTGATGTTTCGAGAAGCAAGTCTGGAATAGCTTCCTTAAGACCCTTGGTAAAGTCAAGAAACTTACCTCTAATATTGTTAGCCTGAGTAGCTACGGCGATTATCTCTTTATCTTCTTCATCCCTTCCTGGATCAATAAGTGAAGCAACCTTGTCTAAAATTGTAAGAATAATCATGTTCAAAGGATCACGCTGGTCTTTATCTTCATTCAGGTGTTTACCTAAATTATTAACATCTGTAATTGTTAAAGGATAAACCCTGTAACCTTCAAGTTGATTTTTATAAGTTACCTGAAGCATACCCAGGAAAACCTGTAAACTTTTAGGATATATTCCACCCCTGGGTGCAGTTTTAAAAGCTTCAAAACATTCTTTAATAATAAAATAGTTCATCTGAACATGACTAAAAAATGTTTCAGGAACATTATCCCCTATTAATGCATCTACAACCCAGTGATTTCTCATACCAATTATCTTTAAAAAAATGGGATAATTATCAGAATTGGCACCTACAAAGTTTAAATACTTAGCATAACCAATAGTTCCATCTACACCAGCTCCCTGTTGAATTTTAAATATATCTTTTAGGAAAGCAAGTTCAAGTTTATCGAGATCCTCTTCCTGCCAACCTCTTTCTTCCCATCTCTGCATGACAAATCTCCTTGATTAGTAGTAAAAATAACGCGCCCGGAACAGGCGCGTTAATATTTAGAAGTTTAATTACTCTTTCTCTTCAGCTTCCGAAGCCTTACCTTTAGGAGGTGTTTTTGGTTTTGGTTTTGTTCCTGAAGTTTCTGCCTGACTAAGAGGTTTTAAATCTCTTGGTTCAATTTCAGGATCCATATTTGGCTCTGATTTTAGTATAACATTCGGGATAACATCCACAAGTCTCTTAGTTGTATCAAAAAAGTTATTTCTAATGTTATGTGCATGTACTGCAAGATCTTCCATTTCTTCGTCTACATGCTGACCTTCCAGCTCACTCATCTTATCAAGAACATCAAGTATACTTCTGTTTAAAAGATCATCCTGTCCTTTTTCTTCAATAAGGTGTTTACCAAGACTGTTAACATCTGCAATTGTTGGAGGATAAATTTTATATCCATCTAAAGGACTATTAAAAGCAGCCTGAAAAACACCAAGTATAATTCCTAATGTTTTTGAATATATCTCTGCTGGATGGTATTTGGCTAAAAAACTGAAACATGTAGCTACAATAAAATAATTAGGCTGTATGGAACTCATAAAAAGGAAGGGATCTCTTGTTCCCAAAAGTCCATCGATTACATGATGATTCCTTACACCTAAAACTTTTAGGAAAATTGGATAATTGCTATTGGTAATTCCTAAACTATTTAGATATTTTCCATATGTTACAGCTGATTCTACAGCTTCAGAGGTTCGAACTCCCATTAATCCCTTTAATAAGCCGTACTCAATGACAGCAATGTCCTCTGAGGTCCAACTTTGTCTTTTTTCAAAAAGCTCTTTCATTTTTCTAACTCCTCAATCTGCTTAATCTACGAAAACTTTGTCTGGGGCTATCTCTTTTGCAATATAGTCAGATTTAACCAGCAGTACCTGAGGGATTATATCCTCCATCTTTTTTCTCTTATCAAAGAAAAATGTACGTATACTATTAGACTGTCTTGCCATCTGTTCAATATTTGCATCAGTTGAAGTACCGGCTAACGAACCAAGTCTATCTAAAATATCCAAAATACAACGATTATTTGGGTCATCCTGTCCAAGTTCCTTGTTAAGATGCTTTCCAAGATTATTTACATCATTAATACTAACACTGTAAATTTTGAATCCATCTTTTGGTGAACTGAAAGAAGCCTGTAATACTCCAAGTATTATTGCCAGTGTCTTTGGGTAAATACCACCTGGATGCCATGCAGTAAGAAGTCTGTAACTGCTTAAAATAATGTAATTATTTGGGTGAATTGAACTTAAATAGAGAAACGGATCTTTGACTCCAACTAATGAATCAATAACCCAATGGTTCTCAACTTCAAGTAATCTTAAAAATAGCGGATAATTATCATTGTTCAAACCGGACAGTCTGAGGAATTGTGCGTAGCTAATTGAAGCTTCAACTGCTTCTACAGTACGACAGCCAATCATCCTTTCAATGATAGAGATTTCCACCTCCATTATCGATTCTCTGCTCCAGGCATCGTCGATAATTTGTTCTTGTTGCTTATCCATGCAAATCCTCCTGAATTTCCTTATATATTCATTGTAATGAACTAATTTGTAAAATCAAGTAAATTTTTTAATTATTTCTCAAAAATTGAAAAAAAATCATATTTTTACTATTTTAGTATAGCCATGCCATCCAGAGCAACCCATTTACCCCTTGAGAATACTACTGGATTCATATCCAGCTGACTAAATACGTCTCCAAAATCATTAACCAGCTCTCCTACAGAAACAATCAATTCTGCCAGAGGAACTAATTCCATATTACTGCCTCTATAACCCTGTAGTATATCCGCAACAGTTAATTCTTTTAACATTCTAACAGCTTCTGCCTTTTTTATAGGTGCAAGTCTGAATTTTACATCTTTATAAAGCTCTGTTAGAATACCTCCGGCACCTACCATAAGAGCCGGCCCAAAATCCTGATCCACCAGAGCTCCAATAATAAATTCTATACCTGAATATGGAACCATTTCTTCAACCAACAGATTACTACCGGGAAAAGCTAATCTCATTTGAGTTATTATTCCTTTTATATTATCCTGAACATTTAATTTGACTCCGCCAATATCAGTTTTGTGAAGTATTTTTGGATCACAGACTTTAACTACATATGGTTTTTCCAGCTGAGTACCTGTAAAATCATCATCAGGCTTAACAATTTCCCCATTTGGTGTGTTTATGTTATAAATTTTAAAAAGTTCTTTTACTTCCCATTCATCAGGTTTCCCGGGAATATTTAAACCTTCAATCCAGGTTTTAATGTTCATCTTCTTCTCCAAATGTTTTAAGAATATCTGCCCTTTCAACGAGAAACCGTGCAGCTCGTACTGTTCTGTATACTGATGAAAAACCAACTAATCCCCTGTCATAAAATTCTTTTAAATACTTATAAGTATAAGGACCATATTGAGCAAAAGTAATTACAGGCTTATCCGATTCAAGTGCCTTCTCAGAAATCTTTTTAACAAGATTTTTTGTTACTGCAGGTATAGTAAAAAAAGTAAGGCAAATAACAATATCCACACCCGGGTCCTTTAAGACAGCATCAAGAGTATCTACATAGATATTATCATCTGCACTGGCAGTTATATCAACTGGATTATGAGTAGATGCAAATGGCAGATTTATTTCATTTAATCGATCTGTAGTTTCTTTACTAAACTCTGCAAGATGTAATTTAATTCTGGAGTCTTTTTGTTCAATGTAATCTGTGCACATTACACCATATCCGCCAGCAGCACTTATAACTGCAACTCTATTTCCTTTTGGTATATTCATCATTGATAATGATTTGGAGGCATCACAAATTTCCTCTTCATCATATGCTCTTTGAATTCCATACTGACGAAAAGCACCATTAACTACATTATCTGAACCTGCCAGTTTACCAGTATGAGAGCTTACAGCTGTCTGTCCTGCTTCAGTTCTTCCGGCTTTTAAAATTACTACAGCTTTTTTCTTTGAAGCCTCTCTCGCTTTTTCGAGAAAAACCTTACCGTCATCTAGCGATTCGCTATAAAATGCAAGACAGTTGGTAGTGCTATCATTGGCAAAGTATTCCAGAAAATGTGTTTCTGTAAGATCTACTTTATTTCCCAGGCCGACAAATGCTCTCATGCCATAACCTGCATTACTGGCCAGACCCAAAGCCTCAGTTCCAACAGAACCACTTTGTGTAATAAATGCTATTCCACCACCGCCTGACAGAGCTTTATCTCCATGCTCCACAAAGATTGTATCCAGACCGGTTTCCGGAAGAAAAATTCCAAGAGAGTTTGGACCCAGCATTCTTGTTCCATATTTTTTATGTATTTCTCTCAGTTCATCTTCAAGAACACTACCCTCTCCTCCAACTTCACCAAAACCTCCGGAAACAATTACAATAATTTTAATTCCTCTTTCAGCACATAATCTTACAGCTTCCACTGCATGTTGCGCGGCAATGGTTATAACTGCAAGACTGATATTATCTGGAAGATCTTCTATTCTATTTATAACAGGCAGACCTAAAACCTCTTTATCAACAGGATGAACAGGATACAGATTTTTAACAGTTTTTTGTAATACTTTAAGAATTCTATTTCCAACTTTAGCAGAGTTAGCGGAAGCTCCGATAAGTGCAACAGATTCAGGATAAAAAAGGGGTTTTAGCTCCTCTGTTATATTCACTTTTTATCTCCATCTGCCTTTCTACTATTATAAATTCTACCTAATTCAAATGCCTTAAGGTTAGCTTCTATTATTTTTTCACCTTTGGAAGCAAAATTTTCTTTTACTGCCTCTATAATACTTTCTTTTCGTATTTCAAGTTCAGCAGAGAGAGCACCAACCATGACCATATTTACAGCTTTCATGGTACCAGCTTCTTTAGCAAGAGCTTTTGCATCAATAATCCGGCTGGACTTTAAACTATTTATTTTTTCATGAATTTTATCCAGATCAGGATAATCCGGAATATTTTCATAAGGAGCTGCTGCTGATATTAATCGACCTTCGGGTTTCAAAAAATCGACATAACGGAGAGATTCCATGGGTTCCATACTTAAAACTACATCTGCAGAACCCCTGGGGATTAAATCACTGGCTATGGTTGTTTTTGATACACGCATATGAGCAAGCACTGCACCACCCCTCTGTGCCATACCATGCACTTCTGATTGACGAAGAGTATATCCATCTTTCATTGCTGCAATTGAAATTACCGCAGCTACAGACAAGACCCCCTGGCCACCTACTCCTGAAAGAATTATATCGTATTTATCAGCCATAATTATTTTATCTCCCCACGTATTTTACCAATGACATGAATACATTCTCTTAAGGTAATAATTACCGAGAGTCCTTCATAATCAATTTCTTCTTTAATAACCCTGGTATTTTCATCATGATTTTTTGGAAGTACTTTAAGCTCCCTTAAATGATCAGGATCAACTCCGCATGCAAGAACTATATTCTTAATCATAGGACTTGTCATTATAGTATCCTGCATTCCGGTCATAGCTGTAGTACTGTTGTCCATAATTATAAGTGTCATATTTGTATTTGTTGATGCAGCATCTATGAGAGCAGTTACACCTGAATGTAAAAAAGTACCATCACCAATACTGGCAACTACATTCTTTCTTCCTGCCTCACTGGCACCTCTGGCCATACCAATAGATGCACCCATACACAAAAGTGCATCCAGAGCAGAATGCGGCGGTAATGCACCTAAGGCATAACATCCTATATCCCCTGTAACAATACTGTTATCATAGTTTTCAAGTGCAACATTCAAAGCATGAAAAGAATCAGTATGAGGACAACCAGCACATAACTGAGGAGGTCTTCCAGGTAAAGAGGAACTATCCGCACCCTGATTTTCCCTTTTGTCCAAACCTATTGCCAATCTTACATTATCGGGATCCAGTTCTCCGTCCTGGGGTACTGTTCCATCCATTTTGCCATGAACAGGCATAGCTTCATTAATTATTCCATTTAACATTTTTTCTACAAAGGGATAACCTTCTTCAATTACAATAAGACTTTCAACATTTTCTGCTAATTTTTTTACAAGTTCAGCTGGTACCGGATATACCCCTATGTGAAGGTGAGAGGGTTTTACTTTTAAATCTTCTAAATTTTCTAAATAGTAATTTGAACCCAAACCTGTTGTAATAACTCCAAATTTTTTAAAATCCTTGTTTATGGATAAATTATTGAACTTTGAATCAACTGAATATTGTTCAAATTTTTTCTGTTGTTTTAATAAAATTTTCCAGTTTTTTCTGGATAATGCAGGAAGAGACATCCATTTAAGTTTATCTTTAGCTGTACCAAGATCTGTTACAGCCAATGACTCTTTTCTGGTTATTACTGATCTGGAATGTGATAGACGTGTTACAAGTTTAAGCATTACAGGAATATGGAATAATTCTGATATATGAAAAGCCTCTATGGTCATATCATAGGCTTCCTGATGATTTCGTGGTTCAAAACACATTATTCTTGCAAAATCTGCAAAATACCTGCTGTCCTGTTCATTTTGAGAAGAATGCATTCCAGGATCATCAGCAACAGCAATAACAAGTCCCCCGTTTATCTCTATAAGTGCTGAATTCATAAAGGCATCCGCAGCTACATTGAGTCCAACATGTTTCATTGTTACAAGAGATCTTTTCCCAGCATAGGAAACTCCCACAGATCCTTCATAAGCGGTTTTCTCATTGGAACACCATCTTGCAATTATTTCACTTTCATTATTTTTTGTATATCTCTGGATATACTCAAGAATTTCTGTTGAAGGTGTTCCAGGATAACCATAGGCAACAGCCATACCGGCATCAATAGCACCAAGAGCCAGAGCTTCATCACCTAAGACAAGCATTTCGGACATAATTATCTCCTAATTTAGTTTAATTTACTATACATGTATATAATTTACATGTCTACATATAATTCCATATTTTATTTGGATATTTTAAGCTATTTCCATATTATAACAATCAATTTATAGGTATTCCAGTAGAATACTTTATCGTATCAAGAGTAAATAAAGTACATACATTTCCTATTCCAGGAATAGATGCAAGCTTATCCATTGCAAAAATTCGATAGCTTTCTATATTTTCTGTTACTACTTTTAATAAAAAATCCTTATCACCTGCCAGATGATGACATTCAAGTACTTCCGAAAAAGCTGCAACTTCTCTGCTGAAGGTTTTTATTGAATCTGCAGAATGGTTATTCATTGAAATTTCAACAAAAGCGGTAATGTCTTTACCTATTTGTTTTTGATCGATCAGTGCTACATAACCTTTAATAACACCGGAAAGTTCAAGTTTTTTTACCCTCTCAAGAGTAGTTGCAGGCGCAAGGCCAATAGATTTAGACAGATCACTATTTGTAATACTGCTGTTTTTCTGTAAAATGTTTAAAATATTTCTATTGATTTTATCCAGTTTAACCATAGGAATGTGCTCCTGAAAATAACTAAAATCCGAACTGTTCAAAGTCTAGCTTATATAAGTTCTTTTATCAATTCTAATTATACAGTAGTATTCATATATGAACAGAACAATTAAAAAACTTTTTTTTGAAAAAAATAATGATATCAGAAGCAATCTTTTTCGTTCAATAATTGCAAGTGCAGTTTCTTTTTTACTGGATTTTGTTATTTTGATCTGTTTGGTAGAAATATTTAATATTTACTACTTAATAGCTGGAGCAACAGGCTTTATAACAGGAACCACTTTTCTTTATTTTCTATCTATTACATGGATATTTCAAACAAGAAATGTAAATAATAAGATTTATGAATTCATGATTTTTATACTATTAGGTTTTATTGGAGGAAGTCTAAATACATTGTTCCTTTGGTTATTAACAGATAAAATAGAAATGTTTTATATGCTTTCACGTATTGCAGCAGCTACATTGATCTTTTTCTTTAATTTTACAGCCCGAAAAATTATACTATTTACAAAAACTAATAACTAAAATCTATGAAGGAAACCACTCTACTGGAATAGATTGACTTTTTTCAAGTTTTTCAGCTATTTCTAAACATGATTTTTTTTCAACAGGATGAATAAAATCTGACGCAAGATCACAGATAGGTTTTATTACAAACATTCTTTCATGGAGCCTTGGATGAGGTATAATCAGGTCTGTTGAAGATATTACAAAATTATCAAAGAATAGAATATCAAGGT
>DAOWEB010000030.1 GCA_030638735.1 Spirochaetaceae bacterium | reverse complement strand
ACTTCTTCAGGGTCTCTTTCCTCAATAATTATACTTTCTCTTCCCTTTCTGGTCATATCCGGATCGATTGCCAAAGGGAAATAAGGAATACCATGATAATTTGCAGTAACTGCATTCTGGAAAGTACCTATCTTATTAGCTGCCCAGCCATCACTGGTTACTATATCCACAGCTGTCATATACTTTTGGATTTTCCCCTGGGACATAACATGAGCACACATACTATCTGTAATTAAAGTTACATCCGCACCAATTTCCATTAAACAGGGGGCCGTCAATCGTGCTCCCTGAAGATATGGTCTTGTTTCAGGAGAATAAACTTTTATATTTTTCCCCTGCTCCAAAGCAAGAGCAATAGTAAGAATAAAGGAAGTTTCTGCAAAACACATGGTAAGAACACCATCACCATCTTTAATTAAACCGGAACCAATTTCTGCCATAGTAAAATAGTTCTTTTCATATTCTTCCTGAAATTTATCAATATACTCCTGGACAGCAGGTTCCAGTAAATTACCACCTTCAATTTCTTTGCAAACAAGATCAACCAGGCTTTCAAGATTTCGTGCCATTGTTGTATTAGTTGGTCTGGTTATCTGTAATCGTTCTTTGGCTTTAATAAAAATATCAGCAGATGGGTTAATCTCACCACGATCTGCCTTGCCTGCAAGGAACAGCATTGCAACCATGGCGGCCCTCATGGGACCTCCTCCCTGGGTGACCATTTTTTCGATAGCTACTGCAACATCTTCTATGGAATGGCATGCTACAAATTCCTTCTTAAAGGGATAGGCCCGCCTGTCTCCAATTAGTACAGATTTATCTTCAATTCTTGCAATATTTCCACTTTTTAGTATAAATGGAAGGTATGGATCTATTTTTCTTCCCAATCACTTACTCCTCTTCTGATTATTGTATAATCTTTTTTGGCTTTATAAAAAAGTTTCTAGTGATACCCGACAAACTGTCTGTTCAGATTTTCTATCTCATCATTAGAAAGTATTTGTATATCCTGACCACTGGACAAACAAGTCATATATAAGCCTGAAATATATTCCATATGGCTGGCAATTGAATATGCCTGATCAATGGTTCTGGCTCCACTGACAAGACCATGGTTTCCCAGTAAGACTGCTTTTCTGTTAATCATTCCCTTAAGGGCATTATTAGCAAGCTCTGAGGTACCAAAAGTAGCATAAGGAACGCATTTCAGGTCCCCTCCTGCACTGGCTATCATATAGTGAATGGCAGGAAGCCCCTTATTCAGACATGACAAAGCAGAAGCATGAAAAGAATGGGTATGTACAACTGCATTTATATCTTCACGATTAGCATAATAAATTGTATGTAATTTTAACTCACTGGAAGGTTTACCATTACCATCAATAATTTTTTCATCCAAATCCACAACAATTATATCTTCAGGCCCCATATCCATATAGTCCTTACTTCCAGGAGTAATGGCCAATAAATTTTCTTTTCTATTGAATATGGAAATATTTCCACCTGTACCTACTACCAGGCCGCTCGTAAGCATTAATTGGGCATATTTAACAATTTCATTTCTTTCTAATTCAAGCAGCATCTGTTTCTCCATCAATCTGTAGTTCTATTTTAAGGATGATTAAATATACTAAAAGAATTATTATTATGTAAAGATCCATTATCTGGTATATAATTCATGAATGGAAACAAAAGAAGAATTATTAAAAGAGTTAAGGAAACTTATTAAAGATATCCCCATGGAAGGGCTGATTTTTCTTATTGAACAGGCCAATAAACTGGCATACAACAAAAGAGTGGAAGAATTAAATGCCATCCAGGCAAAAATAAATAAGAAAAGTAGTAAAAAAGCAAAACCCACTAAAAAACAAGCTGTGGAAAGATGTTCAATTTCCATAGAAAGAGGATCATTTAATCGAAGTTTTATACTGATAATTGGTAATACAAGAAAAATAGTAACAGAAGATGAGATGGTTAAACTTGTAAGAATCTGCCACACAGCCCAAAATGCAGCAGATGGTTCTACAAGACTTTACAACCGTTTAAAACACGAAAGAGACGATATTCTTCTCGATGCAGGAATAGGAAGTAAAGACGATAAATGTCTGACTGAAATTTATAAATACCTAAAAGCCAATTTCAGTATGGCTGATTAGATTTTACTTATAAGCCCTTCAATTTCATTATATGCATTTAGATTTTTTATCCAGTTTTCAGGTAAAGATTGTTTCCCATTGATAATTCCTAAAAGCATACCAACAATCATACCTCTGGCGGCACTATCTCCACCGGATTTAACATTTTCCTCCATTGCAAGACGGTAATTATCTGTATACTTTGTTATTAAATGTATAACTCCTGGAAATCCATGATTGATATCACATGCCTGACCGAACTTCTTTATTACAAGGGATGTTTTTTTCTTTGTACTGCTATCCAACCCCTGGGTAATCCAGTCCTGAATAGTTTTACTGTATCCGGAACCAATGGAACTTAGCGATGAGCGAAGATCCTTTCCTTCAAGGAGAGCAATGGCCAATTCAGCAAAAAATGATGCTGCTTCTACCACATACTCTGAATTATGAGTAAGAGTTGTTTGAGACATAAAGGCCTTTTTTAAAGCTTCCGTATCATCTTTCAGTATTAGTAATAAAGGAACAGCTCTTCCTACTGCACTGAAATCTGTCGATTCTGAACCGCAGGAGTTCCAGTCTGCGCCATTTTTAAGATTTTCCAGGGTTTCTTTTGTTGAATGATCTATATAACCATTATACTTCTGCATCTCATCCATCCAGATTCTACCAAAAGAGGATAAATCAAAAGAAGATTTTTTTGCAATATGTCTTAATAACCAGAGACTCTGATCACCATAATGTGTAAAGTCCCCAGCCTTTTTCTTTCCATGATAAGTGGTTATTGGATTATTGTATCCTTCCCAGTTAAAATCTGCATCTTCAATATTTTTAGTATTGTATTCCCAATGTGGTCCCAGAGCATAAGCATCTGCACAAAAAGCACCCCAAAGGGCACCATATATTTTATTATTATTCATTTATATATGATATGTATACTCAAGTAAGAAATCAAGTTAATTCGATTAGAGTTGTCTCATTATTGTTTCAATCAGTTCAGCCATTTTACCGGAAGAATCTTCCATAAAAGGTTTAAACCTCTGAGGCTTTGTTCCACTGACAGTATCCGAAATAACCCTTGCAAGAAAAAATGGGATATTATGCATTTTACATACAGCGCCTGCCGCTGCTCCTTCCATATCCACAGCATAGCCATCTATTTCTTTTACCAAATCTTTTTTTTCAGACTGCATATCTTTCGTAAAAAAACTATCTCCTGTAATAATTCTACCCTGCTTAACTTTAAAACCACCAGGGCTCCATTGTAAAGCGTTCTTAAGAAGTTCGGGATCTGATTGGCAAAACCTTACATTATCAGTATATGTCTTATTATTTAATGAAGAATTAGCTGAGGGAAGTTCTCCGGACTTAAATCCAAATGATGTAATATCAATATCCCATTGCATAGAGTCTTTTGCTATTACAACGTCCCCGATATTAAGATCCGATCTTAGTGCTCCTGCAATACCTGTATAAAACACAATTGAGGGGTCGTAGTTTTCAATTATATGACTTACAACAACAGCCGTATGGACTTTCCCAATACCAGTATATCCAATTATACAATCCTGTCCGGCAAAGGTACCAATAACAAACCTATAATTATTCCAGGTATGAATAGTTTGACTACTTGTTTTTTCAATAAAACTTTCAGCTTCCATTTCAAGAGCAGTTAGTATTGCATACATCAGGATCTCTCCCTAAGCCACTCTTCAACTGCCTCAGAAAAACCTTCATTATCATTGGAACTAACAGTTTTAAATTCCGCTTTCAGATCGCCATGAGCATTTGCAACAACTCTGGAAGTATCTGCCCAGCGAAGCATATGGACATCATTAAAATCATTTCCTATGGAAAGCACATTATCTGCTCCAAGGTTGTAGTTTTCTGTCAGTATTTTTAGAGTTTTACCTTTATCAGTTTTTAGCGGAAAAATTTCAATCCATGCAGACTGATGATCCATAGGTGATGTGGTTCTTATTACAGTATATCTGTCCAGAAGGTTTTCAATATCCTTATAAAGTTTGCCATCAGGTAGATCTATAACCAAAAACTGAGAACTTCCAAGTGTAAGTTCAGAAAAATTATTTAATGGTGATGCATGATCCTCATAAAGCTTATATCTTTTCTGATAGTCAAAATTTAAATCATTTTTCTTATAATAGAGAAATTTATGATTATCGGGCAGTGGATGATGAACCATAAAATCACACCCCAGGTCGATAAGCTGATTACCAATAAGTTCAGTATCTTCTTTAGAAAGTCCTGTATTATATAATAACTGTCTGCTCTCTCTGCAATAGATACCTGCTCCGGAAGCAACAATAAGATAGTCTATAGGAACATCTTCCAATAAGACCTTACTCAATGAAAAAAGAGATCGTCCTGTTACAATCACTCTGAGTACATTTAACTCCCCCAGCTTTAACAGAGTCTCTTTACTGCGATCCGATACTGTATGATCACTCTGTAATAGAGTTCCATCAAAATCAGTGGCAACAACGGCCTCAATTCCGCTTATTCTACATTTATCTTCCAGGTACATTCCCTACTCCACTATTTCATAGTTACTGACAGTAACAGGTGTCATAAGGCTGTATAAAACCTTTTCAAACATAACTCCTTCTCTGCCAGGGGTGTTATAACCAAAAGTTGATCTTATTGCCAGGGAAACAAACTGAACAGCTCTATCCAGTGCTATTGGAAGGCTGTCACCCTGTAATAATGCACCTGTTAACACACTTGTAAAAATATCCCCGGTCCCGGGATACGCAGCAGGAATATAACTGCAGCTGACCTTCCAGAAAGTATCAAAAGACCGGTCATAGGCAAAAACAAAAGATCTGCTTATATCCGAAACAGGAACACTTGTGAATACTACTTTTTCCGGCCCTCTATCTGCTAATTTTCGCATCCAGTCTTTAAGTAAAGGAATTTTTATATCCGTCCTGTAATCTGTATCAAGAAGCAGGCATGCCTCTGTAAAATTTGGAGTTATAATATCTGCTTTTTTTATCAATTCTCTCATAGCAGAAACCATATTATTGTCATAGGGACCATAAGTCTTACCATCATCACCCATAACCGGATCAACAACAGTAAACTGCCCTGTATGGCTGAAATCATCGATAAAATCGGAAACAATTTCAACCTGCTGACTGGAACCGAGGAAACCTGTGTATACAGCATCAAAGTTTATATTAAGCTTTCTCCAATGATCAGATATCTGTTTCATTTCTTTGGACAGATCAAGGAAAAAATAATCCCCGAAACCTGAAGTCTGAGTAGATAAAAGAGCTGTAGGAAGAGGGCTTGCCTGAACACCCATTGCAGACAACACTGGTAAAACTATTGTTAGAGAGGATCTTCCAAAACCGGATAGATCGTGTATTGCAGCCACTCTTGGAACAGGATTTCCTAAACTCATCTTGCCTCCACAGGATATTAAATATAGGATAGAATAGAATGAAAAACTAAAAATGAATAATTAATAATCAAGATAACACAGTTTTATTATTTAGGGGAGATGAATGCAGAGATTTGATGAAACAACAGGGTTTTTAATAGCAGATCCTGATTTAGATTATATTACTTCAATGCCGGATTACAGTTCGGTTTTAAAAGCAGCAAACCCTCTAATTCTTTCTGCCAGTGGATGGAGGAAGATATTTGCCATAGATGGGAATGAAGAAAGTACTACAGAAAAGATCTCACAACAAGACTATATTATAGCCTCTATTATGGCTTTGAGCTTTTCTGTATTTATTAAAAAGAGGGTTACTGAAAGACAGCCTCTTATTCTTATTGGAATGGATTCAAGATTTACAGGTCCTGCAATTACCGATGCCATGACAAGAATTTTCCTTAGTCAAAATATAGATGTCAGGTCTTTGTTTATTGTAGCTGCACCCGAAATTATGGCGTATTCATCAGTAGCCATGGAAGTAGACGGATTTGCCTATATCTCTGCAAGTCATAATCCTATTGGGCATAATGGACTTAAATTCGGAGCCAATGGAGGAGTATATGGCGGAGATGAATCAAAAGAACTAATTTCCAATTTTAAAGAACTACTTACAAATAAAAATATAATAAAAACAGTAGAAAACTCTCTTTTAAAATTAGATAAAAATAAATATATATCTGTAATTAATTCTATTCCGGCATGGAAAAAAAAGACTTATAATGAATATTTGAACTTCACAAAAGCTGTACTTGCAGATTCCAATGAGTCAAAATCTATAAATGCTATGCAGGTAAAACTTAAAACTGCCGCAGAAACAAAAAAAATAGGAATAATTTCTGAATTAAATGGTAGTGCAAGAACACTATCAATTGATAAAGATATTTTGGAAGGTTATGGTATTTCAGTAAAAAGTATTAATAATAAACCCAGAGAAATTGTGCATAGAATTGTTCCGGAAGGGTTTAGTCTGGATACATGCCGGGAGGAACTGGAAAGCCAGTATGAACATGACAAAAGATATATTCTTGGTTATGTACCGGACAATGATGGTGACAGAGGGAACCTTGTTTATTTAGATGAAAAAACAGGTAATGCAAAAATCCTGGAGGCTCAGGAAGTATTTGCATTAGCAGTGCTGTCAGAACTGGCATTTATGATCTTAAATGAAAAAACAGGCAGTAAACCATTGGCAATAGCAGTAAACGGACCTACATCCATGAGAATAGATTCAATTGCCAAAACTTTCAATATTAAAGTATTTAGAGCAGAAGTGGGAGAAGCAAATGTTGTAAATCTTGCAAAAGAGTTAAGAAAAAAAGGCTATCTTGTAAGGATTCTTGGAGAAGGATCAAATGGAGGAAATATAACTTATCCTGCTGCAGTAAGAGATCCTATAAATACTGTTTTTTCAGTCATCAAACTTATACTTTTTAAGGATCTCTTCAAATTATGGTGCAAACTTAGCGGACAGGAAGACAACTACATGACTAAATATAAATCCGGTTATGGTATTAGTGATGTTCTTGCAACTTTACCATCTTTTACAACAACAAGTGCCTACAATGATAATGCAATTATGAAGATTACAACCAGTGATCACAGGAAATTAAAAAAGAACTACGAAGAGATTTTTCTTAAAGATTGGGATCAGAAAAAAGACATACTTAAAGAAGATTTCGAAATACTCAGCTGGAGAGAGGTTAACTACGAAATTCAGGATGAAAAAACAGGTTTTGGTCAGAATTTTAGGTCAGGAATGGAAAAAGGCGGTCTTAAAATTATTTTTTCAGGCAAAGATGGAATAGATACTGATTACATATGGATGAGAGGTTCCGGTACTGAGCCTGTTTTCAGGATTTTGGCAGACTGCATAGGTAATGATCCAAAAAGGGAGGAATGGCTTCTCAAATGGCATAGATCTATGATAGAAAGAGCAGATAAATTGTAAGAAAAAGATAACTAGTAGGAGATAGATAGTGAGTATACATATAGGTGCAGAAAAAGGTGATATAGCAGAATCAGTACTTATGCCTGGAGACCCATTAAGGGCTAAATTTATAGCAGATAATTATCTTGAAAATGTTGTCCGGTATAATACAGTCAGAGGTATGTATGGATTTACAGGAACTTATAAGGGAAAGAAAGTTTCTGTGCAGGGTTCAGGAATGGGAATACCTTCAATATCTATTTATGCTACTGAATTAATTGAAATATATGGTGCCAAAAAATTAATTAGAGTGGGATCTGCAGGTTCAATGAAAGAAAATGTCAAACTTCGGGACATAGTTATTGCCATGTCTGCTTCCACAGATGCGTCTTTTAATAAACTAAGATTTTCCGGTATGGATTATGCAGCAACAGCAGATTATCATCTACTTGAAAAAGCAGTATCCCTGGCTAAACAGCAAAAATGCAATTACCATGTGGGAAATATTCTTTCTTCTGATATTTTTTATGCGGATAATCCTGATTCCTGGAAAGTATGGCCAAAATATGGTGTCATTGCAGTAGAAATGGAAGCTGCAGCACTCTATACTATTGCTGCAAAATTCGGAGTTCAGGCACTGACTTTACTTACAATAAGTGACAGTTTGGTTGATGGAAGCTCTTCAAGTTCTGAAGACAGGGAAAAGACCTTTACAGATATGATGGAGATTGCTTTAAATACACTTGCATAATGGAGCAGAAATTGAAAAGGTTTTTTAAACATCCCAAATTGATAGTTCTTATTATAGCGATTGTTACTCTATTCTTTTCATACCAGCTGATAAATATAAGTCTGGATAATGATGTAGTTTCATTTATTCCAAAAGATAATCCTGAAGTAATTAAATACTACGAGACTGAAGATCAGTTTGGAAGTGACAGAATATTTGCCATTGCTATAGAAACCACTTCAGGAACTATATTTACACCTGCTTTTATTGAGCTTATTTCCACTATTACCGAAGATTTTAAAACAATTGAACATGATGTAGAAATAAGTTCTTTTGCAAATACCAGTTATATTGAGGGTACTTCAGATGGATTTGTAGTAAAACCAATGCTGGAAGATTATCATGGAACATCAGAAGATATCTATAAATTTAAAGAAAGACTCCTTTCATGGGAGCTATATGAAGGATCACTCTACTCCAGTGATTTCAGTTCTGCACAAATTCTTATCCATTTAAACTCTGTACCCTCAGAAGAAGAAAGGAATTATATTTATAATCATATAAAAAATACTCTGACAAGTATTAAAGATCCATCTATTAACTGGTATATAACAGGCCTTCCTGCAGTCACTTATCTGATAAGTAATAACATGGAAGCAGATCTTATAAACCTTATTCCCCTTGTTCTTCTGGTTGTAATATTAATTTTATACTTATCATTTCATAGAATTGGAGGTGTGGTACTACCCCTTCTGACTATTATAATTAGTATAATATGGACACTTGGATTGATGTCACTCCTTAATATCGCCTTATCTATGCTGGATACAATAATACCCGTACTGCTTGTAGCAGTGGGATCTGCTTATGGGATCCATATAATCAGTCACTATTATGATGAAATAAGAATTAAAAATTTTGCACTCAGTGAATCAGAACATAAACAGATAGTATTATCCACTATAAAAAGAATTGGGAAACCTGTCATTCTTGCCGGTTTTACGACAATTGCAGGTTTTGGATCACTAATGTCCAGTAACGTTATACCCATAAGAACCTTTGGAACTTTTACTGCTATTGGTGTAGGTATAGCACTTTTAGTATCTATATCTCTTATACCGTCACTGCTTCTGATAAGACATAAAAGCCTTAAATCTACCGGAAAAAATATTTTAGGTCATAACACTGCTGCACTTAATCTACTATATAATTTCTTTCACCGTCACAACAGCCGGGTAATTATTCTATTCCTGCTTATTGCAGCTGCAGGTATTTACGGTACAACACAGATAAACAGGGACAGTATTTTAATTGAATATTTCAAAAAGGATACTGAAATACGTTTAGCTGATGATTTTTTAAACGAAAAATTTAACGGTAGTACTTTTTTTGAAATTATTGTATCCGGAGAATATCCCGGAGATCTTACCAATCCTGAAATTCTTATAGCAATAGATGAGATGAACACCTTCCTTAAAGCAAAATACCCGCAAATAAAAAAGGTCATTTCCTTTACCGATTTTGTAAAAAAACTGAATCAGGTTATGAATTATTCAGACTCAAATACAGAAGATGAAATTTTATTAAATCATGATACTGCAGATGAAGATAATTCAGGATTCAGCAGCTTTTTTATTGAAGATGATCCTATAGATTTTATTGAGAAATCAGAGACAATATCAGAATATAATGAATTAAACACTGATCTGCCAATTTCATATTATGACTTATTACAAATTATGAATAAGGCATACATATCTTCAGACAGCTTAAATATGAGTGCTGATCAACTAATAGATAAATTAAATAAAGAACTAAATTACAAGGGAGCAGCATTCTATGAAATCCCTTCTGATCCTGCAAAATATTCAGTAGAATCCATTGAAGAATTAAAGAATATCATAGCACAATATCTGCTCCTGTTTTCAGGAAATCTCAGTTCTCTTATTGATGATGATATTGAACCAATGAAAACAAGAATACTTGTTCAACTTAATGATGCCGGAGCAATTTTATCAAATAATGCATGTAAGGATGCAGTGCTCTTTGCAGAGGAACATTTTCCTGAAGGTTACTCCATTGATACTACAGGAACTTCAAAAATTATGTATATTCTTAATAATCTCATAACTAAGTCTCAAACAATGAGCATACTTATATCTCTCAGTCTTGTATTTTTTATTCTTTGTGTAACCCATAAATCTCTTGCAGGAGGATTAATTGGAATTATACCTATTGGTTTTACTGTTTTGATTAATTTTGGAGTTATGGGTATTTTTGGGATCAGGCTCGATATCTCAACAGCTATGGTTGCAGCAGTTTCTATCGGTATAGGAATAGATTATACCATTCATTACCTAAGTTATTATCATTATGAACGTCTTAAGACTGACAATCTTGAAACAGTAGCCAAAAATACTTTAGCAGGTGCAGGAAAAGCTATTATTGTTAACGCCATATCTGTAGCAGCGGGTTTTTTGGTTCTTTTATTTTCAAAATTTAATCCATTAAACTATTTTGGATTTTTAATTGCAATAACAATGATAACATCCAGTACAGCTTCCCTCACTCTGCTGCCGATTCTGCTGGAAATGTTTAAACCCAAATTCATAAGTAGAAAGCTATAAAACCAGGGAGAAAGTGAATGAAAAGCTACATTACAGCACTCTTTTTTATTACTATGGCAGTTGTACAAATTACTGCTCAGACAAACGGAAGAGAGATAATGGAACTGATAAAGGAACAGGATCGTGGAACAAGTACACATGCCCTTGTAAGTATGGATCTCATTGATAAAAGAGGAAATATAAGCACAAGGATTCTGGAACTTTACAGTAAGGAAAATAATGAAAAAAAATTTAATACTATGATAGTTTTCCACAGACCTTCCTCTGTAAAAAATACCCGGTTTCTTTCTATAGGTCATAATGACAAAGTTCCGGAACAATGGATTTATATGCCTGCTTTAAAAAGAATGAAAAGAATTACAACCAGTGATGCTGATCAATCATTTTTGGGAACAGACTTTACCTATACTGATATGGGTGCTATGAGTATTGATAGTGCAACTTATTCACTTATCAGGGAAGAATCATTGAATGGTATACAATGCTGGATTGTAGAATCCATACCCATGGAATATTCCGGCAGTGATTACTCAAAAACTATAAGCTGGATAAGTAAAGAGATGCTGTTGCCTGTTTATATTGAAATGTATGATAGACAGGGAAAGCTTGTAAAAAAGCTCACTACTGAGAATATAGAGATGATACAAGGCCACTGGACTCCAATAGTTACTAAAATGGAAAATGTTCAAACAGGTCATTCAACTGTTCTGAAAATGGACAAAATTGTATATAATGAAAATCTTCCAGATGGGATTTTTACCTCAAGATTTCTTCAGACTGGAAGACCTTAAGCACAGGGGAAAACAGGATGATTACTTTTTTTAAACGAATACTTATTTTTAGTTCATTTCTGCTTTTCGCTGTCCTCCCTCTATTGGGTCAGGATGATTTTAGTAGTTTTATGTCAGACGAGGAATTTCCCGAACTGCGATGGTCCGGAAAAGGATCCCTTATTACAAAATATAATTCAAATTATAATAGTATACTGGAATCAAAAATAGATATACTTCCTAAAATTGATCTTAACCTTGATTATATTGATGTCCGTTCGGAGTTTCATGGGAAAATAAGTTATGTTAATTTACAGGGGAATAGTGCGTCGTCGCTTCTAACAGGAGAGTTTATAGAAGAAGCTTATTTTAGACTTTTCTTTGATAAATTCGACATTGAAGCAGGTTATATGAAAATAATATGGGGAAAAGGTGATCAAGATTTTACTTTTGATAATCTTAATGCCATAGACTATACAGATTTTATCAACACTTCTTATCTCGATCGTAAAATTGCAGAACCGATGGTAAAACTGAACATACCCGTTGGAATGCAGGGAATGGTAGAAGCTGTATATACTCCCATTTTCACACATGATATTTACCCTTCTACAGAAGAAGATTGGAATCAGAATAAATACAGCCTTAGCGAAGACACATCAAGGGTAGAAAACAGTCAATTTGGTCTTCGAATAACCAATAGTCCTTTAGGAATAGATCTGGGGGTCTCTTATCAGTATACTTTTGTAAGAGAACCTGTACTGGATGAAGTAACAGCAGAAGGACTCTCCTCTGACAGAGTTCATCTTTTTGGATTTGAAACAGCTTTTGTTATACTGGGATTTAATATACGTTCAGAAGCAGCTTACTATATGACACCGGATCTCACAGGTGATGATCCTTT
>DAOWEB010000264.1 GCA_030638735.1 Spirochaetaceae bacterium | reverse complement strand
TTATTATGGTAGAACTATAATAGTGGGATTATTATTAAAGCAAAACCATTATGGAGGGGTAGATAGTTGAATCTAGCAGGTAAAATTGTTACTGGTATAATAAAAGGAATGATAGACACAAGTTGTCGAATTGATGATAGAGAGCTTGAAAAAATCCCTTATAAGGGCCCTGCTCTTATTATGTTTAATCATACAAATTTTTTGGAAGTACCACTTTTGTATACCCATCTTCTGCCCCGGCCTGTTTCAGGGTTGGCAAAAGAGGAAAGCTGGAAAATACCTTTATATGGTTTTTTAGCAAGACAATGGAATGGTGTTCCTATTCGACGTGGAACAGCAGATATGAATGCCTTCAGAAAAATATCAGATGTTTTAAAACAGGGTAGAATGTTGGCATTGGCACCGGAAGGTACAAGAAATAAAACAGGTATTTTAAAAAAAGCCTACCCGGGAATAATAACTATGGCAATTCAGAATAATGTCCCAATAATTCCTTTTGCACATTATGGAAGTGAGAATTTCTGGGAAAATTTTAAAAGGTTTAAAAGAACGGATTTTACAATCCGGATAGGAAAACCCTTTTTTATTGAACCTGGAGAAGAAAGGATATCCGGACAGGTAAGAAAAGACCTTCTTTTTGCAATAATGGTGCAGCTTGCAAAAATACTCCCTGAGGAATACAGGGGAGAATATTCTGATATAGATTCAGCAGATGAAAAACATCTGAGGTTTCTGGAAGAAGGTACTTACAGTCCAGAATCTCCAATACCATTATGGCAGAAATGAAAAAATATATAATTGCAGTAGATGCTGGAAGCTCCAGTATAAGAGCTCTTTTATTTGACTCACAGGGTCAAATTATGGGTAGAGAACAAACTCCTACTGAGGTTATATCGACCGAATCCGGAGCTGTTGAGTATGATCCGGAAGAACTCTGGAATCAATTTCTTGCTGCTATTAATAATCTTTTGAAAAACTGTGATGTTGACCCTTCTAAAGTTGCTTCTATAGGGATTAGTGTTCAAAGATCTACTTTTACGCTTTGGGATAAAAATGGAAAAACATGTTGTAATTTTCTAAGTTGGTCGGATATAAGGTCTGCAGTATTGACTGCAGAAATAAATAGAAATATAAAGTGGCATTTTGTAAAACTGGGTGCCGCAATTGTTAGCACTTTTACCCGGGGAGCTATGCTTACAGCTACTGGAATGTTAAAGTTTATTACTGATCATGCACTTCCCAGATTATTATGGCTGTTTGACAAGCACCCCGATATATATGAGAAGGCAAAAAATGGTGAGTTGTTATTTGGAACCCTTGATACATGGTTTATTTATAAACTAACAGGTGGAAGAGTTCATGCAACTGATACTTCTAATGCGGCTTCAACTTCACTCTACAACCATTTTGATCTTAAATGGAATTCTATTTTTTGTAATCTGTTTAAAATTCCCATGGGGATTTTTCCGATTGTAAAGGAGACAGTTGATGATTTTGGAGTTACATCTCCGGAGCTGTTTAATGGTTCTTCTATTCCAATTGGATCGGTAGTTGGTGATCAGATGGCTTCCCTTTTTGGACATTGCTGTTTTAAAAAAGGGGATGTAAAAATATCACAGGGTTCCGGATCATTTGTAGATGTAAATATGGGTTTTAAACCTGGACTTTCCAGGAGGGGACTTTTCCCTCTGGTAGCCTGGAGAATTAATGGTAAAACAACATATATGCTGGAAGGTTCCATGGCAACAGCCGGAAGGTTAATAGACTGGCTGGGACAGGGTATTGGTTTATCAGATACACCCAAAGTTTTAAATGAACTTGCTGCGGAATGTGAAGATTCAGAAGGTGTTGTTTTTGTGCCTACTCCTTCCGGAATAAGGTTTCCACACTTTAAACCTACTGCCAGAGGAACTGTTTTTGGACTTTCTCTGGACACTCACAGACGCCATGTTGCAAGAGCTGTGCTTCAGGGAATTGCTATGAGGCTTGTTGATATTCTTAATGGTATTAAAAAGGATACTGGTATAAAAGTAACAACCATTAAAACTGACGGAGGGGTTAGCCAGTCAGATCTTCTTCTTCAATGTATAGCAGACCTTTCTGATCATTCAGTTGCCAGATCCATGGAGCATGAGGTTGCGGCAACAGGAGCAGCCTATCTTGCAGGAATGTCTGCAGGAATCTGGAAGAGTTTTGATGAAATTGCCATACTTGAAAAGGGATATGATATTTTTGAACCCAGGATAGATCCCGAAAATAGAAAGAAAATTATAAAACGATGGGAAAAGGCTTTAAAAGCCGCCCTTTCGATACAATTGCTATTTTAAGTAGTTCTCTTCGATACATTTTGCTTTTTTGGCGAAAAATTATGGGGTTCAACGCAAAACACTCAGAGAACGGTGTTTTATTAATCGGTTGCTGAGTGATTTTGCTCCGCAAAATTGTATCGAAGTAACTGTATTAGCGATCGCTTTTTCTTCGTTTAAAATAACCTTTTTTTACAAGTTCATTATAAACGTCTGTATTCATCTGAATATGTATGTTTTCCAGCAGGCTTTTTTCTTTTCTGGCAAAGAGTCTTTCCAGAACTGTTCTTATAATTGGATCAGAAGCAGAAAACTGTTTTATATATAATTCAGATTTGTTCAGAAGTCCCATGTCTTATTATTATCATAGAATGTAGAATTCTCCAATAGAAACTTTTATTTTTTAAGAATGAGAATTGCAATACATTATTTTTCCCAGGTTGTAGACAGTTAGAGATTCATAAAATATAATTTGTTTATTATGGAAATTTTTGAATTTTACTATAATCCAATTTCTGATATCCTAATATTTACAGCAATAATTCTATTGTTCCTCGGCTTTGTCGGCTGGTCTAAATCTGCTTCTTATGCAAAGTATGGGGCAGTAATGATATGGGCCTGTTCATTCTGGGCCGTCACATATGCCGCTGAACTGAGTGTTGCAGGAATGAATTCAAAATTATTATGGGACCAGATGCAAACTATCGGTACGGCAGTTCTCCCTGTCTCCTGGCTTTTTTATATAAGTACTTTTACCAATAATAAACACTGGATGACAAAAAGAAATATTGTACTTGTTGGTATTATACCGACTCTTACACCATTTATTGCATTTAC
>DAOWEB010000269.1 GCA_030638735.1 Spirochaetaceae bacterium | reverse complement strand
CTCATATAAATTTCTTACTGAGGGAGGGAGACAGGCTGATGCTGCACTTCGAAGAAAATAGTATACATTACAATTCGTATCTCGAAAGTAATAAAACAGAACATACTGAAAAAGAGATCAATTTAGAGAGTGACATCTGGTATGATGTTACTGTTTCAATAGTTGATTACAACGTATCCCTATCCATTGATGGCGTAAAGACAGGATCTGTTGCAATTGATAATAAACTTCCCGTAGAAGGGAAAATGAGCTTCGAATGTCATGAAGAATATCAGGTTGACAATCTTAGGATTGTTAAAAAATCAGATGGCACCGATGAAGATTTTAACTCAGCTGAACTGCCCTTCGATGTGAAATACGAAGAGATCGGTCATCTAATGAAGGAATGGGAAGAAGCAATCCGTACAAGGGATCACGATCACTTTACTCAGCTCCTCTGGCCGGATGCAGAACTTAGATTCACAGCCAGGAATGGCCGGCGAACTGACTTTCACGGTCAGAAAACAATTGGTGAGTTTCGTCTGGAATTTTTTACAGAGTTTGGATCTGTTGAACAATACAGTCTACCGGAACCGGCTGAATATCTCGACAACAGTGAAGTTCATCAATTCTACTGGTTTAAACATGAAGATAAAAAATTTAGTGAGGGACTCAGTTTTGAAAACAGGAAGGGGATCTGGAAGATAGAAAGTATCTGGATAGAACAGAGGACTCCCGGGCCAATGGTATCAAATCGATATCAGGCTATAGGTGATAAAAACAAAGATGGTTTCATACAGGACGATGAGTGGGGTTTCCTGTATTCAGCAGCAGTAGATTTTTTTCGGGAACCACATCCTGCTTCAGGACCTTTGGATGATATCTTTGATGCAGATAACAGTAAATTTATAGATAAAAGCGAGATCAGACTTGCTGGCGAAATTCTTTTTTCCCGTGGGTTTCGGTATTTCAGCCATCTCGATGAAGGATGGGGACTTGGAAGTCTGAATCTTAATAGTGATGATCAAATAACAGATCGTGAATTAGAATTGATATCCGGTTTTATGATCGGATTTGAAGATTACCAGAGACCCAGGTCGGTTGAGACAGACCTGGATCTCTGGATGGACAAAAACGGTGATGATCAGGTGGACAATGAGGAAATAGCACAGGCGAGAAAACATTTTTTTGATGTTACAATTCATACACCATGCCCGGATGCACTCTTCCTACCCATACCACGGCGTGTATCCAACTACCTGGATGAACTTGCTGATGGAAACGGTGATGGAAAGATCGATCAGTATGAACATGATATAATTCTGCAGTCACTGAGCAGTTATCATAAGGTTGACAACTATCTGGAAAGATCTCTCGACCTCCAGCATGATGGCAATATAGACCTTGGTGATATTCTACTCGCCCTCCAGGCTTCGGCAATGGGAAAGGGAATTACAGACAAAGCAGAACCGCCGTACCCGGTTGTTACACCTATGGATAGTTTTCTGGATCCTTCCGGTGATGGATTCGTTGATCAGAAAGAGATCGATAGTGTTGCCGCCTTTCTTGCCGGTGATACCTCTGTTGCTGATAGAGTCTCCGGAGTACTGAGGGGCCTGATTGATTGGAATGATGACGGCCGTATTGAACCATGGGAGATTGAAGAAGCAGGAACAGTTATCCTGTATCCTCATCCTGTGAATCGGGACGAACCACTCGATAAAGACGGGGATGTTAATGGTGATGGGTTCATCGATCCTGATGAATTAGGAATCAGTGCAGGTGTAACGGAGAAAGGAGAGGCTCCAACTCTTGATGAGCGGATCAGATTGGTTCGTCATCAATTTGATGCCCGGGAAACGGAAAAATCGGCAGCTGATACTTCCGCTAGTTCCGACACCGACACTGGTACAGGCTTCCAGTCTGAGTATTACCGCAGGCTGGGGAAAATACAGGACCGGAAACTCGCTGTTATCAGTCTGGCTACGGAAACTACCCATGTTGATGACGAAACAGCCAGCGGTATTATAGTTTTTGTAGAGAACGCCTTTGTAAATGTTGGAAAGGTTAGGGTTGTAGATCGAAAGAATATCGAAAATATTTTAAGCGAAAATAAGTTTCAGTCCTCTGGACTGGTTGACGAAGATACCGCTATTGAAATTGGAAAACTCTCCGGGGCTGATATTATTGTAATGGGAAGTATTAACCGTGTGGGAGGTGTCTTCTACCTGAATATCAAGCTTATTGACGTAAAGACCGCGGAGATTATAGGTTCGAACATTGCCCAGGCGAAAGATGCTTCGGGATTTCTTGATATGTGCAATCAGGTGGTTTATATGCTGTTTTAGATTCTCAAAATTGTAGGGGTAATATTAGATTACATGTTTCCATGTAGTCTAATATCATTTTTCGGGTTTTAAAATAGAAGGAGAAAAAAATGAAAAATTTTATGAAAGGTATCTCTTTAGGTGGATTTGTTTTACTATTGTTATTCGCATGCACAAGTGTACCGGAAACAATCACTCAGGAAGACAGAACAGCTATCGATGCTGTTGTAAACAAGTGGGTGAAATCTCTGCAGGTAAAAGACATGGAAGGATTGGTCGATACCTACTGGCCCGATTTTGTGCATACCTCAAAGGATGCAAGTGGGAATGTTACAGAAACTGTTCAGGGTATTGAAGAGTTTAAAGTTAAACAGCAGGAGTTGTTCGACCAGGGATTTCCTTTTAACCTGATTGTATATTCAGACCCACAAAGAGATTTTGAAAGCGAACCGGGAAAACCTATCTACGCAATTTATGGTAAAGTTGGTGAAGGAGAATGGGTCTGGCAGGACAGTTTTCAGCTCACTAAGAGAAATGGAGAATGGCGTATTATTGACCACCTTTTTATATTTCTGCCATAATTTTGGTACTAGTAATGAAAACAGAAAAAAATATAGCAAAAGCAATTAGGGACTCTTTACGGCTGACATTCGAGAACAGGGAAGCAAAGGATTGGGCAGAAACGCTTCTGCCTGAGCTCTATACAGTCGAACAGTACGAGATAAAGAGCCGTAAGGGAAGCTGGACTGTTTATAAACGGGACAACTTTGTACTTCCATATTTCCTTGAAGAAAAGAGGGAAGCTCCTGGGAATGGTTTCTGTGCTGTGTATAAACGGGAGGGGAGACCGAAGACATTCTTTTTAGGAAAAACGGACAACAGTACAATCATCGATAAAACGGCTGCTATTCTTTCCCGGAAGGTCCTGGAGCAGCGGCCCCTTTTTTCAAAACCACCGAAAAGCCTGACAGTAGAGAACGGTCTAACTTACGGATTAAGAGTGGGACTAATTTTTGTAATTATTGTAGGAACCATTGTTGCCTTTGACTACATCCTTCTTCCCAAATTCGGTAATGAGATAGGAAAAGGGTTGGGAATAAGTTTTTCAACTGAAGTAAGTATTGAGAATTACCAGAGTGTTCTTGGCGCTTTCCTTGATAAGATAATCCGCCCTGAACATATGAAACTGCTAAACTCATTCTACACTCTGGCTGCATTTATAGTCCTTCCGATTCTGGCCGGAGGAATTATCTATGAATCCCTTGGCAAATGGGCGGATAAAAGACGGACAAAGAATTTTTCAAAACAAGCCTTTTCCTTTTTATTTGGAAAGGAGGCGACTACTCAGTTACTGGCAGAGTATAAATTGATAGAAGAGGAAAATAGTAAAACAGCACTCTATGAACGGCTGACAGGGCTGGAAATGAATACATCAAAGGACAAATTCGAACAGATCTATAATGAAATTAAGGGACATATTTCAGAAGGTTAGATAGGAATAAAGTTTTCTATTTGCACCGGCAGTGTGGAGTTAAAGTCTTATGCAGACCTTTCTGTTTCAGGTATGTTACCTTCTGTAAACCTTATCCAAAAGTCTTGTCACCTCCCTTCCCATCTCCCCTGTAACAGCGGGTTCCCTGTCAGTAAGAACAGCTGTAATAAAATCTTCAATCAGGGGCTGATGAACATTAGGCGGATTGGGATGTTTTTCAGTTCTTGTGCCATTTGAACTTATAACGGTTATGGTTCCTTCATTTAAGACTGGTACATGAATAGAACCTTCACTTCCATAAATATCCAGTGTGTCTTTAGCTTCTTTTGCTGCATGGGAAGAAGTTAATAATCCTGTAGCTCCATTTTTAAATTTAAAGTGGGCAATGGATGAATCTTCGACTTCTCTCTTGAAAACAATATTATCATTAAAGCTTTTCACTTGATTTACAGCTCCGGCAATATTTGTAAAAACTTCAATTCTGTGACAACCCATGTCCATCATAGGTCCACCGCCGGATTTCTCTTTTTCCAAAAGCCAGTATCTTGGTTCACCTGGTTGTCTGTTAAAGTTTTCAAAGTTATTACTTTGTACATAAACTATTTTCCCAATTTCTCCAGATGCAATAATTTCTTTTATTTTTTTTACAGCAGGGTATAAATTCCTGTAGTAGGCAATTCCCAGTTTGACATTATTGGCTTTACAGGCATCAATCATTCTATCCGCTTCTGTAGTATTCATTGCCATAGATTTTTCACAAAGTACATGTTTTCCAGCTTCTGCAGCTGCAATAGTTTGTTCAGCGTGTAAAAAAACAGGAGTGGCAATATAAACTGCATTGATATCTGTATCTGTTACGAGATCCTTCCAGTTTTCCATCCATTTATCGGCCCCGAATTCTTTGGCGAAACTCATTGCTTTTGAAAAATCTGAACGGTTTACAGAAATCAGTTTGGATTTTTCGGCATCCCTTATTCCTGGGGCAACTCTTTTTTGTGAAATATCACCACAGCCAATGAGGCCCCATTTTATTTCTTTCATTTGTAACTCCTAACCTCCTTAACCCATTACCAGGTTTGGTATAAACATAACAAGGCCCGGAATAAATGTGACCATAAGCAGAACAATTATCATCATTAAATATAAAGGCAGCATGGCTTTTGTTGCTTTTTCTATAGAAATATCTCCTATGGCACATCCCACAAATAATGCAGAACCTACTGGAGGTGTTGTAAGCCCAATTCCTAAATTTAAAATAAGCATTACACCAAATTGTATTGGACTCATACCTAGAGTAGTAACTACAACCGGATACAGTATTGGTGTTGTTATTAGAATTAAAGGTGCCATATCCATAATGGTTCCAAGGCCTATTAAGAGTATGTTTATGAGTAATAATAATACAACCCTGTTTTCGCTTATAGTTAGAAGTGCAGAAGTTGCAGCAGCAGGAATTTTAAGATAGGCCAGGAGCCATCCAAAAGCACTGGCAGCTGCAATCAGGCTCATTACCATAGCCAAAGTTTTTAGGGAAGAATATAAAATACCTATAAATCTGCCTAGTGGAATTTCACGGTAAACAAAAAATGTAATAATAAAAGCATATAGACAGGCAATTGCTGCTGATTCTGTAGCAGTAAAAACACCTGAAATTACTCCTCCAATAATAATAACTGCTGTAAAAAGTCCCAGAATTGCATCTTTGGAAATCTGAAGAGACTCTTTTAAACTGTACTTTTGTTCTTTAGGGTATTTACGTTTGGTTGCAATAATAAAACTTATAACCATAAGTGATATTCCCAAAAGAACACCTGGAATAAATCCCCCTAAAAAGAGCCTTCCAACAGATACTCCTCCGGCTGCCATGGCATAGATAATCATGTTGTGACTTGGTGGAATAATTACTCCCTGGCATGCACTTGTTACTGTAATTCCAACTGCAAAATCTGCATCATATCCTTTTTTTTTCATCATGGGGATCATCATTGTCCCAATGGAAGATACATCAGCAACAGCAGAGCCGGATATCCCACCAAAAAACATGCTTGCCAGCACATTTACCTGGGCAAGTCCACCTCTTACTCTACCTATAAGGATATTTGAGAATTCTATGAGTCTCCGGGATATACCTCCCTGACTCATTATCTCACCAGCGAGAATAAAAAATGGTATGGCAAGAAGAGAAAAGGAATTAACTCCTTGTACCATCCTTTGAACTATTGCGAGCATTGGAATATTAAGATAGAAGGCAGTAATTATAGATGAAAATGCAAGAGTAAAAGTAATTGGAACTCTTAGAATCAGCAAAAAGGCAAACAATCCCAGTAATATTGTTGATGCAAGGTTTAAGTCAACCATTATTTAATTCCCTTATTAAAAATTGCTTCTATTTTTTCCGGATAATCTTCTATTCCAAGAATATCCATTAAGGCTTCAGAAATAATTAAAATTGATGCTATAGGCAGTATTAGATAGAGGATGGAACTGGGCCATTCGGTAGCAGGCATTATAGATCTGCTTGTGAACTGGACTAGTTTTATCCCATATATAAAAAAAACACCACCAATAATCAGAGTAATAAAATCCTTTAAAACTACAAGAATTTTATCAATATTTAATGGTAGTTTTTTTGGTAGTAAATGAAGACTTATATGAAGTCCCTGCTTAACTCCAACTGCCATTGCTATGAAAGTAAACCAGACCATTAATAGCTTTGCTACCTCTTCTCCCCATCTTAGTCCGGAATTTAAAACATAGCGCATAAATACATTTATAATTATTACTATAGCCATTCCAACAAGCAGTACCATTGCAAGATAAATAGAGCCAAGATGGATTCTATTCATAAATAATGCTGTTTTCTCTTTAAGTCTATTCATATAAAACTCTTTAAAATAAGGATAATAATTAGAGAACTCGTCTTCAATTAGTATAACATAAAAATTTACGCAGCTGTGGAATAATTTATTCTAAGCTATTTGGGATAGATCTCTGTTAATACAGAATTACCTTTTCAGAAAAGTTTGAAATAAAAAATCTGAGAGCTATAATAATGAATAGCTCTCAGAAAGTCTAAATATATTTTGAATCTATTTACCTACAGCTCTGACTTTTTCTACAACTGCCTGAAGATCTGCAGAAAGAGCATCATAAAGGGGCTGCATTGCTGCCTGGAATGCTGCATTATCAGGGAGACGGTAAAGTTCGTTTCCATTTGCAATTACTGCATCTTCAGCAACTTTTTCATAAGCAGCCCATGCTGCAATCTGAAAAGCCATGCTGTCTTTAGCTGCCTGTTTAATAATTTTCTGATCTTCTGCTGACAATTTATCCATGCTCATTTTACTTGCAATTGTAATTTCAGGAACTCTTGTATGCTCATCAAGTGTGTAGAAGCCAGCTACTTAATAATGACTTGTAGAATAATAACTTGGCCAGTTATTTTCTGCACCATCAATAACTCCAGTCTGAATTGCAGAATAAACTTCACCAAAAGGCATTGGAGTAGCAACAGCACCAAGAGCTTCAACCAGTCCTACCATTAAAGCACTTTCCTGAACTCTTATTTTAAGACCAGCAAGATCAGCAACAGATTTGATTGGTCGGACAGAGTTATAAAAACTTCTTGCGCCTGAATCAAACCATGAAAGTCCTACAAACCCTGATGGTTCCAAACTGTCCAGGAACTCATCACCTATTGGGCTGTTTAAAACTTCCCACATGTGGTCTGGGCTTCTATACAAATACGGCATTTGAAGTGCATTGAAATCAGGTGCAAATGCTGCAAGAGGGGAAATACTTACTCTTGTAAAATCAATTGCTCCAAACTGTACCTGTTCAATTACTGCTCTTTCCTCACCTAACTGTGAGCCTGGATAAACTTCAATTTTTATTCTACCGTTTGTTCTTTCTTCTACAAGTCTTGCAAATTCATAATCACCCTGGGTTGTCGGATAATCTGCACCATGTGTTTCTGCAAGTCTTAGAACAATTGGTTCACTGCTTACTTCTTTTTCTGCACTTCCTGCAGCAAAGGAAAATCCTGCTGTTAGAAGAACAAGTAAAAATACTAAAATACCTCTTTTCATTTTTCACTCCTGAATTATGTGTTTTTGTTAAATCATTATAAGATGAATTTTAAAATACGTGGTCAGGTAATATTTGTTATTTATGGTAAAATTATGCACAATAAAGCTATTAAGTTAGAGTGATATTTCAGAAATTAGTACTTTATTGTTGTTTTAGTACTTTATTGTTTCTGTAAGTGCTTGGTGATACAGATTCTACCTTCTTGAATACTTTGGTAAAATAATTTGGATCACTGTACCCTGTACATGCACTAATTTCCTTTATGGAAAGGTTGCTTGTTTCAAGAAGTTTTTTAGCTCTACTAATTCTTTTACCAGTAAGATAGTCTATAAAAGTAATTCCTTTCTCTTTTTTAAATAGTTTACTAAAGTAAAAACTTGAAAGTCTGCAATGGCTTGCTGTCTCCTCCAGAGTAATATCCTTTAAATAGTTTGTATCTATGTAAAGGCATGCTGCTTCAATTGCAGGACTGTTTTCAATTTCCTTAGCAGAAGCAATTTGTTCCAGGAGTTCATTAAGAAAAATATTTAATCCTGATAATAGGGCTATTGAACCAGGAGCATCTTTCATGTCATTTTCATCTACAATACATTTTCCATTCGGTAACTGATAGGCAGCTGCATGTTTTAAGACTGTAACAAGTTCGAGAATGGATCTCTTTTTAGTTTCAAATTCTAAATCACTATTTTCAAACCATTCTCTTATTTCCTGAAGGGTATTTGTTGTGTTCTCTGTATTTCCATTTAGAATAGCCTGCTCCATATCAATCTCAAGGTTTAAGGGGAAAATCCCTTCAGAACTATTCTTATCCAGGTTTAAATTCTTATTTGTAATATTTCCCAACATTGCTTTAGCCTGGGCAAAAGATTTAAGTGATTTAACAGGGTTATTAAAACTTAATCCAATACCTATTATTACTTTTAAGTTAAGTTTTTTTTCTATTTCAATGGCAAGCGATTTTGGTAGATCTATGGCATTACTTTTATCAGGATCCATTTTACTTTGTTTTTCTATAAGTGGAAAAAAATACAGGTTGGACAGTTCCTTGTTGAATAGAGTTACAAATCCATATTCTTCAAGTTTAGATTTAATAATAAAAGCTGATCTTTTCATTAGAACTTTTTTTTGGTTAATAGAATCTACATGAATTGGATAAGTTTCATAAAGGATTTTAACAATACCAGCTTTTCCAGAAAAGAAATCCATATCCAGTATATCTAAATAATTAGTAAATTTTTCTTCAGTTATACCTGTAACAGCCAGGTTATAAACAAATTCATTTTCCATATAACCGGTTACTCTGCTTAGTTTTAGCTCATTATCTCTTTTTTTGTTTTCTTCAGTCCTTTGATTTTTAATTTTAGTTAAAATTTTATTTATAACTTCCAGTACTCTTGTTTCTGAAGATGGTTTTATAATAAAATCATCAACTCCAATATGGATAGCTTCCTGAGCATATTCAAACTGATTAAATGCAGTAAGAAATACTATTGAGACAGATGGAGACTTTTCTCTTATAGCTCTTGCTGCTTCAATGCCGTCAATCCCTGGCATTTTTATATCAAGAAAAACTATATCCGGCAGGTAGGTCTGGGATTTAACTATTGCTTCTCTTCCGTTTGCTGCTTCCTGAATATCCAGAATTGAGTCGATACTCTTATTTAGAATAGCTTTAAGCGCATCTCTTTCTATCTGTTCATCATCGGCAATCAGCAGTTTATACATTTATATCTCCAGGTAGTTTTATAGTGATCATAGTTCCTGTATTCAAACTACTGTCTATAATAAAATTACTCTTATTGTTAAATACCAGGTTCAGCCTTTTGCGAACATTTACAATTCCTATACCGGTTGAATCCCTGGTAGTTAAAAAATCATTTTCAGAAAGTAATTGGCTCAATATATTTTCCGGAATTCCTGGGCCATTATCTTTGATAACAATTATAACAGTATTTGTTTCGGAAGTTATTGTTAAAGAAATAGTCCCACCTTCTTCTTTTGGTTCTATTCCATATTTAATTGCATTTTCCAGAAGTGGCTGAAGAGTGAAAAATGGTAATTTGATTTTAGATATATCTGTATTAATTTGAGTTTTAAATTTTAATCTGTCTCCATAACGTACATTTTGAATATACATATATTCATTCAGAATATCTATCTCTTCGGCAAGGGATACTATGTGGCTTTGTTTATTGAGGGTATATCTAAAAATGTTTGAAAGAGATTCTATTAATTTTACAGTTTCCGGAGCTTTTTCAAACATAGATGTTCTGGAAATTGTATTTAGTGTATTAAATAAAAAATGGGGATTAATTTGTGACTGCAGGCTGAGGAATTGGGCTTCTTTCAGGGATTGGTTCATTTCTGAAATTTTTAATTCGTCTTCTCTGAGTCTTTTTTCTATTTCTACTTTCCCTTCCAGACTTTTAATCATTTCATGGATGTTTGTATTCATTTTATTAAAGGAACTAGTAAGAATGCCTAATTCATCCTGATATGGAATATTATAGTTGGATATTTCAATATCACCTTCTGCAATTTTAAGAGATCTGGATGCCAGCTCCCTTATGGGTTTTGTAACAGATTCAGAAAAAACTGTCCCGAAGATTAAGAATAGAATACTGATAAAAATTATACCCAGGAAACTAATGGTTCTTATTAAAATTACCTTTGCTATTTGAACTGAATGAAGTTGACTTCCTTCTTTCAGTATTATTATCTCTCATTCTTTAAGATTGTGTTTGATTTATCCATTTATACGTCTGGATTTTAAAAGATGGTCTATAAAAATATCTTCAGAAATCTCCATAAACGCAAGGGTTTTATCAACACTTTCAAGATAGGCAATAAAAGCATATCTTATTGCATAAATTTGAAATGATGCATTTTGATTTGTGTTGGATGTTTCTTTCACAGAATTCCAATTAGACCATATTTGAGGTATTTTTTCATTAAAACTGTTTAATGCACTATCTCCTGAATACATTATATAATTTTCAAAATCTGCATTATTTTCTATAATAGAAGTTTGAAGATTATGAATAGTTGTATTTTTTATAAGATCCTGTTCATATATTTTCAGATATTTGAATGCATTAGAGAGGGTGTATAAATTTAAAAAGCTGATACAAACTATGATTAAAGAGAAAAAAATCATAAGCTTTCTTTTTATTGAAAATTTATACCAGATGGTTTTTATAGTTCTCATAATTTTGACTTAGTATAGCATTTAAAAAGCTGTTTGCAAGTCAATCAAAATATAATCTGGTTAATTACTTCATTTAAAAACTCTTATAGTCTTCTTTATCAGGACAAGTAAAAGGGGTCCAAAAAGAACTATGAAAACAACTATCAGAAAGAAAAGGCTGAACGGACGAGTGAAAAAAGTAGACCAGTCACCCTGGGAGAGCATGAGGGAACGTCTTAAGTTGGATTCAAAGAGGGGGCCGAGAATCATTCCAAGAATAATAGGAGCCACTGAAAATTGAGCCTGCTTTAAAGCAAAACCGGCCAGCCCTGCTACAATCAATGTACCAACATCAAAGAGAGAGTTGTTGATTGCGAAAGAACCGACAAGACAAAAAATAAGGATGGCCGGAATCAGATAGTTTTTTCGTACAGTGATCAAACGACTGAAGACTTTGGCACCAGCCAGACCGATAACGAGCATAAACACCACTGAGAGCAGAAGGCTGATAAAAATTGATGAAACAAAGGGCATCTGCTGTTGAAACAGAATAGGACCTGGTCGGAGGCCTTGAATTATAAGCCCTCCCATTAGAACAGCTGTCATAGGATCCCCGGGAATTCCCAGGGTCATCATTGGAATTAACGCCCCGCCGGTACTTGCATTATTAGCTGCCTCCGGAGCAGCCACCCCATCAATTATCCCAGTACCAAGTAAATGCCTTCTCTTTGAGAACTTCTTTTCCTGACCATAGGCTACCAAAGAAGCAATTGATCCTCCTGCAGCAGGTATTGAGCCTATGAAGGTTCCAATAATGGAAGATCGAAAAATAGTAGGCATCAGGCGTTTTATATCCTTAAGAGAAGGAACTATCCTGGTCAGTTTCTGACTTACAATTTTATTATTATTGCCACCTGAAACCTGTGTGAACATTTCGGCAAGACCGTAGACACCTATCATAACAGGAATGACACTAATGCCGTCAATCAACTCCGCCTGGCCAAACAGCATTCGTGGATAATTCGAAATGGAATCCACCCCTACTGTTCCCAAAATAAGTCCCAGGACACCACCTATTAGTCCTTTGACTGTGGATCCCGGAGAGATTATTGCAATAATACTTAGTCCTATAAGAGTAATTCCCACATACTCCTCGGCACTGAACTTTATTGCAAGACCGGCAATCAGCGGAGCAGCTACAGAAAGTACAATTACGCTGAAAAATCCACCAAGAGCAGAAGATACTGTAGAAATACCTATAGCCTCACCGGCACGTCCCTGCTGACACATGGGATAACCATCAAGACTGGTTGCAATAGCTGAG
>DAOWEB010000420.1 GCA_030638735.1 Spirochaetaceae bacterium | reverse complement strand
GGATCGATGTTAAACGTTACAGAATCTACATCTGCAAAAACAGGTACTGCTTTATAAAAACTTACCATACTTGCAGTAGCAATAAAGGTAAAAGCAGGGACTATAATTTCATCACCCGGTTTTACAGTAAGAGCCATAAAGGCGAGCAGAAGAGCATCTGTTCCCGATGCACAGGGAATAGAATGTTTTACCCCTGAAAATACAGATAAGTCTTCTGCAAGTGTTTTAACTGCAGGTCCATTTATGAAAGATGTTGATTCAACAACATCTGATATTGCTCTCTCCATAACAGGACGATATTCATCCAATTGTTTTTTTAGATCACAAAACTGAACATGTTTGTTAATTTCTTTACCTACATATTCAGACAAGAACTGATCCGGTGATATCGCTTTATCGCAACGTTTCAGAAGTTTTTTATCACGTGTTAGAAGCAATGCATCTTCTCCCATCCTATTCACAGCTTTAATAAGCTGAGCATCTTCGGGATCTATATCGTGAAAAACAGCTCCATCTTCACTTAATGAAGACCACCAGGTTATCTTACTACTAAATTTATCCAGCTCCTTTGAGGCAATATCAATTGATTTTACAAATGATCTTTCAGAATTATGTATTTGAGTTGCAAGAGAATAAATAAGAGTCTGAACACTACCTGTGTATAGATATACTGACTGATTACTCTCTATACAGTAACCCATTATATCGGCTGCATAACCTGAATGGGGGTGACGTTCAGCACAAATATCAACAACAATATTTACATCAAGAAGAACCTTCATAAAAGTTTACCTTCATCTTCCATCATCTGAAATGCTTCAAATAAAAGTTCTTTATCACTTTTATCTTCTTCATATATGGGTCCTGTTCCTCTTATTTCTCTAAGCTCATACATGAGCTGCCTCATTTCTTCATTTTCAATTGATTCAATATAATCATCAGCAATTTTTAGAGTATCAGAATTATCCATAGTTTTATCTGAAATAATTTTAATATCTGTTTTTGGTAATTTCCTTAATAATCCATAAATTTCATCAATAGCATTATCTTCAATATTTATAACTACCTGGTGCATATCTAAATCTCCTCCTACAATCAATAACTTAATTTTTCCATTACAGCAATTCCCGAGAGTATATCCTTACGGGAAGGAAACATCTCCCATCTTTCATTCGCAATGTATTCATACATTGTATCGTGTCCCTTTCCATAGACATGATTGATTGTAAAATCCATGTCCGGTTTTTCCAGACCTTCCACATCCCAAAAGTCTATTGTATTTAGGTTTGTTCCCGAAAGGCGAATAGTTCCTTTTTCTGCAATAATAGTAATTTCGGTAAGATAATTTTTCCTATATACATCTACTGTTGCATTTATAGTTCCTACAACACCGGGATTGAACTTACAAACTGCAGATACAGAATCATAAACATCAAGATTCCTCAAAGATCCGCCTATACCTTTTGACTCTACAAGATCTCCAAAAAAGAAATGGATCATGTCCACATAATGGCTGGCCTGTGTATAAAGCACTCCGCCATCCAGTTCTTTGGTTCCATGCCAGTCAATGTTAAAATATTCATCATTTCTGTTCCATAGAACATTACATATAAACTGATGTACCTTACCAAGTTTGCCACTGTCAATTAGTTCTTTTGTAAATGCAACCAATGGATTGTATCTGTTCTGATAAACCGGTAAAAGTGTTTTTCCAGCTTTGTCTACTCTGGAAAACAGTTCATAAGATTCACGAACGGTTATGGAAATAGGTTTTTCTACAACAATGTAGGGAGCATCAGTATTTTCTGCAATTTCTGCTGCATGCCTGGGGTGAAGTCCGGATGGTGTAAGAACTGATATGACATCTACTCCGGTTATTTTTTTGTAATCTGTTATGTATGGAACTCCAAGAGTTGCCCCTGTTTCTTTTGCTCTCTCTTCGTTAATATCACAGACTAAGGCAATTTCCACACCTTCTGTTACTGCAATAGCTTCTATGTGCCTTTTTGAAATACGACCGCAGCCGACTAATGCAATTTTTTTCATATAATTTTAACCCTCAATTCAATTTCCTTAGACAAGATCTACAAGTAACTCTGTTGGTTTAGGAAGATTTTTAAAACTTTCTCTAAATTTTTTATTTGAATTAAATACTGACAAAGCTGTTAATAAAATTATCTTAAAATATAAGAATATATTCCTATTTTCAAAGTACCAACATTCCAGATCTCCCTTATAAGGAGTAATTATTTTATCATGAATAAAACTGTTATCTTTATCAATTTTATCCATAATCCCTTCTTCATCTCTAAATATTAGAGAACCTATACCAGAAAGCCCAGGAGTCATTAAGCTGATATATTTTTGCTGTTTATCTGAATAATTATAGAATTGGGGAGGTGTTAGGGGTCTGGGTCCTACCACACTCATATTGCCAATAAGTATATTAAATAATTGCGGAAGTTCATTTAATTTACTTTTTCTCAAAAACTTTCCAAAAGGGAGAACTCTAACATCATTTTTTTGAGTAACATCTCCACCTTCCATCTTTTCACTATTTTTCATCATTGTTACAAATTTGAAGACATTAAAAGCCTTGAATCCTTTCCCCATCCGTTCCTGTAGGTAAAATACTTCATTTTCTCCTGTTAATAAAAGAATTAATATTACAACTATTAGTATTGGAGAAAAAACAATAATTGCCATTAGAGAAAAAAATATGTCAAAAAACCGCATTTGGTTACATCCTTCCATCGAGATATTTGCCTGTTTCCATATGTTTAAACTCAGGTAGCATTGTAAAAAACAGTTCAACAATATCCTTTTTTGTCCAGGAATTCTCAAGCAGAGTATTTATTGATTTTATAAAATACTCCAATTTAGTACTATCAAAATTGGGCGTATTCTTTATAATTCCAAGATTAACAAATCTGTCAAAATCAATTGTTTCGTTTTCTGTAAAGAACTCTTCAAAATCTTTTTCGCCTGTTGTATTGGAAGTAAAGAAAAAGCAAGGCCATTTTTTTTGTTCCTTTAACTCAAAAATCCTTTCCCTTGCTTCTTCTTCAGTTTTACATTTAAAAGGTTCATAACCTATATTTAACAAATACTTTTCTGCAATACTGGAAAAAGTAACCAAGTTTAATTCTGCACTTAGTTTTGGGAAAAATATATCCCTGTTCCCGCCAAGAATTGTGGACATTAAACAGAGTTCTCCCGCTTCTTTTGGTGTTACAAAGTAACGCCGTACATCCTCTGGTGCTGCAATTGGCTGATTTTTACTAATCCGCTGATTAAATCCATGTAATAAACTTCCATCAGAAAATGCGACATTAGCAAACCTTGCTGTAGAAATTGGAATCTCCAGGCTTTTCTGTATAAGATACATTTCCATTATACGCTTTGATGCACCCATCATATTTACAGGGTTTGCGGCCTTATCTGTAGAAACACAGAAATATTTCTTAGCTCCGCTTTCTATTGCAAGATTGAGAGTTTTAATTGTATTTAGAATATTAGTTTCTACCATACGCATTAAGGTATATGGATCTTTTTCACTGCGAACATGTTTAAGTGCGGAAAGGTTCAATACATAATCATATGGGCCTTCATTTATAAAGAACAGGTTAAACTCTTTACTTCCGCAATCCAATGCAAAGGTTCTAAAATCTCCATCTATGTACCCAAATGAACTTCTTATATCACGTACCAGTTCGACCATATTATTTTCACTGATATCTACTACATGGAGTATTTTTGGATTTCTTGAGAAAATTTCTTTTGTTACAGCTTGACCTATTGAGCCGGCACCCCCGATAACAAGAAACCTACTTTGACTAACCTCTCCCGTAAGAACATTGTCCTTTTTAGTAATGTCCTCTTCAAGAAGGGGTTTTGTTCGCCCTATAAGGGAAAGAATATCGTTCATAATAATCCTAAATTATATAATTTTTTTGGAAAGGCAGTTACTTATTTGTCCCAGCTTTCGAGTAAATATGAAGCATTCACAATACTAACACTTTCATATTTTTTAACTTCAATAAATGTTTATCTCCTGAAATGATAAATTCTGCATTGCATTCCAAAGCACATTCAATAAATTTATCATCATCAGGGTCATCTTTAACTACAAATACTCGATTACTGACTCTAACAGGCTTTGTAAATGTTGAAAAATCAGTCATTACACTGCTTGCTTCATTTGGATCTAGACCAAATTTAGTTACTAGTTTATCCGAAATCTCTAGCTCGATATCTTAAGAAGTAAATATTTCTATTTTATTATCTCTAGCGAGGTCAATAACCTGACGAGGTTTTCCTCCCCAAAAAATAGCAGATACATTTGTGTCCACAACAACCTTTAATATGACACAGGATGACTCCTATTATTTTCATTATTGCCAGATAATAGCACAATCACGAGTGTAGAAAACCATCAAGTTGGGAATCATTCATTTCAGGAATATTGTATTTTTTAAAAAAAGATTCTGTTTATCTATAAAAACTTTCCCTATAACTTTTTTCTTTAACTAACTCTTTAATAAGAGCTAGTTTTTTTCAAAAGCCAGCTGATAAACCAGCCCTTTTACCTGCTCATAATTAACATCGATCTCTTTTAACTTTGGCATCCTCTACCTCCTGGATAATTTATTAAATTAGTCGTCATATTCTTATCTTTAGTTATAAACTTCCAACATGCCTTACTCTCTTTCAATATAGCAATTAGAAGCAGGAAAATAAAGAACAATATCGAATAGCACCGATTAGGTTGGTTTTTATTCTGGTTTCGGAGTAGGAACACTACTAGGTATATTAACAACTCTATCCTCAAGCCATTCCGCATTGGAAAGATCTCCAGCCTGGCAATGCTGGAACATGGGCAGTTTATTCATCAAGGTCCAGATTGGTCTGGTCATTACACCGTTATCATTTGTTTCTTTTAAGAAAGCATCCCGTTCTTTTCTATCAGCAAGGATAACTGCATTTAGCCAGTAATTTGATACTGCGTTTTCCGGTTCCAGGACAAAGGTTATATCTGTTTTTTCAAAAAAATGCCTGTATTTTTCAGCTAGTGTTCTTTTCTCTTTTAGAAAACCCTGAAGTTGTTCCATCTGGGCACAGCCCAGGGCTGCGTTTAGATTTGGAAGGCGATAATTATAAGCTATCTCTTCATGAAAATATTCATAGGGATGTGGTTTCTTCCCAGTTGTGGTCAGATGTTTAGCTCTGGCAGCAAGGTCTGTATCGTTTGTTACAAGCATTCCACCTCCACCGGTTGTTATTATTTTGTTGCCATTGAAACTGAATACTCCTATTGTTCCAAATGTACCTGTGTGTTTACCTTTATAATAACTACCCAGGGATTCTGCTGCATCCTCCACAACAGGTATTTTATAAGCATTACAAATCTCTACAATCTCATCTATACGACAGGAGTGTCCAAAGGTATGCATTGGTACACATGCAGAGATTTTTTTACCTGTTACTTTGTTTATTGAACCATCGCTTGTTAACTCGACATTTAATTTTAAGAATGTTTCCAGCTTTTCCGGTGACAGTCCCATAGTGTCTTTATCAACATCTACAAATACAGGTACTGCATTACAGTAAGAAATTGCATTACAGGTTGCGACAAAGGATAAGGGTTGTGTTATAACTTCTGTATCTGGTGTTACACCGACTAATTGTAATGCCATATGCAAAGCGGCAGTTCCATTTACTGTTGCAATTGATTTTTTAACTCCGGTGAACTCTGAAATTTGGTTTTCAAAGTCGATAACTTTTTGTCCCACGGAGGAAACAAAGTTTGAATCTATGCATTCGGATAAGTATTCTTTTTCGTTTCCGGAGAATACCGGACGGTGGAGAATTACTGGGTTGTCATATAGGAATAATTGATTGTTTATATAGTTAACAAGTTTCTGATAGTTCACTAAATATCCTCCAACTTTAACTCAGAGCGTTTCTTAAGTTTTTTCGCTCTCCCACCTTCAGAAACATAAATAGCCCAGGGTTCAGTATCTTTTGAAATAACTGTTCCCGCACCGATAACGGAACCCTCACTAATTGTAACATTTGTCAATATTGTTGCTTTAGTGCCAATAAATGCATCTTTCTTAATTTTAACAAATCCTCTTATCACATCACGTTGTGGATCTGGTATCATCGGTCCACTTGAGCGTGTCCCAGGCTTAAGGGTTTCTGTCGAAGTAATTATTGAAGAATGGTTAGCGATGCAAGCATAATCTTCTATTTCAAAATCACCACCACCTGTGATAAAAGAATATGGAGCAATATGAACGCGTTTTCCAACTTTTGTTTTATTTGAAGCAATTATTACATACTTATCAATAAATGAAAAATCATCAAGTTCCATATCTTTTGTATTCAGTAATAATGCTCCCTGTTCAATAATTACATTTTTTCCCATTCGTTTCATTCGAGGTTTATAGTAACAGGCGCGTAAGAAACAACCATATTTAGAAGGTAACCCAGGAAAAAATGTAACTAACATTTTCACAATGGTACT
>DAOWEB010000379.1 GCA_030638735.1 Spirochaetaceae bacterium | reverse complement strand
TTTAAAGAAATCATAACCATTTGCAGAAGAGGGTAGATAGTAATAATAATAAAAATTATAATTGTCAGATAGCTAAATATTTTTAGTTGAATATCTTGTCTGTCTGACTGTCTCCTGGTCATTTGCACATTATGCCTCCACCTCTCTTGCTGTCAGCAACTTCATCTGCACAAAAGAAATTATCACTATTATAATAAACATAAATATACAGACTGCCGTTCCGTAACCGGCCCGACTGCCATGAAAGGCTGAACGATAAATATATATTCCAATAGTTTGAGTCGCCATTGCAGGACCTCCGCCTGTCAGAACCCAGATTAAATCAAACATTTTAAGACAACCAATGGTTGTCAGAATGACATTGATAGTGACCGCCTGAGCAATTAAAGGGAAAGTGATATTTGTAAATTTAGACAATCGGCCTGCACCATCTATTGATGCGCTTTCATATAATTCAAGAGGAACACTTTGCAGAGCGCCAAAATATATAACCATAGTATACCCCATAAATTGCCAACAGGTAACCAAGATGACCGAAAAAAGAGCCGTACCTGCATTACCGAACCAATCTATTTCAGCCAGAGTATTAAGACCAAAGAAATCAAAGACATTTCTCATTATACCGAAGTGAGAACTGAGCATATAAGAAAAAACATATCCGATAACAACAGAGGAAAGCAGTGAAGGAAGAAACAACACTGCTTTATAAGTCTTTTTAAACATAAGTTCCTGATCAATAAGCAGGGCTAAAAATAATCCGGTAATGTTCTGCACAACAACAACCCCCAAAGAATAGATTATGGTGACTGTTATGGAATTAAGGAAATAAGGGTTAGACAACATTTCCAGATAATTTCGAAACCCAATATAACTTTCGTCAAAAAACAAACCATCCCAATCTGTAAATGAAAGTCTGAAAGCTTCCAGAAAAGGAACAGTAATAAATAAAGTAAAAATTAAGAATGCAGGAAGTACAGCTATATACGGAGTTAATTTTGCAGTTTTTGAACTCATCTACTTAACACCCCCATCTGAATCTTATTCTATTGAGCACTGTAAAATTGGGAGAGAAAAGCTGGTTTTCTCTCCCATTGTTCTTTAGAGAAATAAATCAATATCAATACTGCGGGTAATTAATTTCCTGCACTATTATCCTTTTCCTGACCGGCTTGCCAGGCATCGGTAACTTCTTTCGCTGTTTTAATCGATAGTGCCAAAGCCTGAATTGTATCTGACTTGGCTTGAGATACGTTGGTATCAAAGCTCATAAAAGGAATTCCTTCTCTCTCAGCTAATATTCTGGCAAAATCAGCATATGCCGGCAGGCTTGTCGCCTCAACACCTTTAATGGTTGATAAAGTTTTGTTCATATCCGCAAATCTGGTAGCAATTTCTTTCCGGGTCATAAACTCAAAGAATTTTTTAGCATTCTCAACATTTTTGCTATTACTGAGAATACTGTACAATCGGGAATCGCTTCCCATCTGAACAGCACCTGTTGTTCCGGCATCGTTACATGGCGGAGCAAATGCACCGATTTCAAAGTCGGTTTTTACTTCCGAACCAAGCATAACCTCAGTGGCCCAGGAACCCATTAACCACATTGCGGCTTTTTGTTGTGCAAATAGAATAAAGGCCTGATCGTACGATATCCCGGCACTGTTGGGGATATGGTATCCGTTTGTCCCAAATAATTGCTGGACCCTGTTAAATCTTTCAAGAAGATAACCTTCATTCCATTTCATCTCCCCGTTTTTTAATTTTTTCTTCCAATCTGGATAATCTACCGGTGTATTTCCAAAACATAAAAATAGTTCCTGTTCATAAGGCCAGACATCTTTTCCACCCTGTACCAGAGGGGTTTCACCTGCTTCAACCAATTTATCACAGACAGTTATAAATTCCTGATAATTCTGCGGAATCTCCAGTCCCACTCGTTTAAATATGTCCTTATTATACCAGCAATTGAGCATAATAATCTCAAACGAAATACCTGGGATTTCATCACCTGCATACCGAGCAACTGCATTCCCAAAACCGGAAATTAATCGATCCAGATAGAGATCACCCTTCAGATCAAGGAAATATCCTTTTCGTAAGAACTCCGCACGTTCATCATCGAATGTTGTAATAATATCAATGCTTTCACCTGAACCGATTTTGGCGGTACGTGCCTGTTTATAATCCTGAAGCCCGGTGACAACTTCCATATGCACATCAATTCCGGTTTCAGCTTCAAATTCAGTTATAAAGACTTCCGGTAATTCCCAGGCAACAAATAGATTCAGCTTATTAGAGGCTTCTTTTTGACCACCGGCCATAGCTGAAGTACAGATTAGAACAATGATAACTGTTGCTAAAAAATGTTTTTTTCTCATAAAACTCTCCTTCTTTTTATTGGTACCTACCAATGTAGTACCATAGGTTCAACCTGAAGTCAACAAATTTCTTTCAGAAATCTTTTTAATCTGAATTTCAACCACAGTAATTAAATTTTTCTCCTCCAAACTAAATTCCACTCTGAAAGAAGCGTTCTAATAATTGAATATCAAGTTGAGAACTATAAACTTGACATATAGAGTTATTGCCTATATATTGGTTGGTACCAATTAATCATCATTTAAGAGGATTTATGTCAGAAAAAAACCAGAAATACACTATCCATGTTGTATCCCACACCCACTGGGACAGGGAATGGAGATACCCCTTTCAAATTTACAGAGGAATGTTGATAGAGATGATAGACAATCTCCTGAAAGTATTAAAACCAAATAAAGAATATAAATATTTCCTATTTGATTCCCAGTGCATTGCCCTGGAAGATTATCTGGAAATTAAACCGGAGAAAGAAGAAGAACTCAGGGAATTTGTAAGAGATGGTAGAATTCATATTGGTCCCTGGTATACACTACCTGACACACCGGAACTAAGCGGAGAATCTTTGGTAAGAAATCTTCTGAAGGGAATTCGGATCACAGAAGAATGGGAAGGAAAAAAATGGAGTGGGTACAGTCCCTTCTCTTTTGGCCAGTCCTCACAAATGCCTCAGATATACAATGGATTTGAATTGGATCATATATTTTTTTACAGGGGAAATAACAATCATATTACAAAAAATGAATTTATATGGGAAAGCCCTGACGGCAGTAAAATTTTAGGAATGAGATCTATAAATCCTTATGGACGAGCTAACTGGTATGTTCATGTTTTTAGACCGGTTGCATTAAACAAATGGCCTTTTGAATGGGAATATCATTGGAACGAGGGGCAGCTTCCCTTTCATCCCTGCAACGAAGAAGAAAGTTTCCTGGATTATTGGCTGCTGGAAGGTGAACACTGCCAAAAATTATACATGGAGAACCTGGAAAAAGCGCTTAAGGAGATAAAAGATTTTGCCGTAAAAGATGCCACCAGTCCTCACCTCCTTTACCTGGATGGTATGGATCAATCCAATCCTTATCCTCGTACACCTGAAATAATTAAGCTCGCCAACGAACTGAATACAGGTGATACCTATATCCACAGTTCTTTTTACGACTATGTTCAGGCAGTTAAAAAAGATACTGAAGGGCTTAGCATCCTAAAAGGAGAGTTCCGCTACACTATGGTAGACGGTTTATGGCAAAATCTGTTTCCGGGAATGCTGTCCGCCCGTATGTACCTGAAACAACAGAACCGTCAATGCGAACTATTACTTCAGAGAACCGCAGATACATGGACATCACTTGCAGAACAGATTGGGATGGAATATCCGCAAGGATTGCTGGATAAAGCCTGGAAATACCTTCTGGCAAATCACTCACACGACAGTATCGCCGGATGCGGTATCGATCAGGTTCATGAAGATGTAGAATATAGAAACAGGCAAGTCAGTCTGATTGCCGGAGATCTTACAAATAAAAGTATAGCTTATATTATCAGAAATATTAATGGGAACGGTCTAAACAAGGATGCCATTTGTCTTATTGCCTTTAATTCCACCCAGTATATGCAAACAGAGGTTTTGAGCTCCGTTATTGATCTGCCTGAAGATGAATCGGAGTACCGGTTTACAGTAGAGGATGAGTCCGGCAATGTGTTGCCTGTATTTTTCCTTCAGGATTATAATTACAATCCTATCGTTAACCATCCCCTTGAATTTCCAATTCCCTTTAAGGTACGACGTTACCACTGTCTGATCCAGGTCAGGAATGTTCCTCCTATGGGTTATAAAACCTTTATCGTGAAACCGGGTAACAAACAATTACGGAATAAGGATATCCTTCCTGTAGATGCACGCCTTATGGAGAATGAATATCTAAAAGTGAACATTCAGCCGGACGGCCGCCTTGATCTTTACTGTAAAAGAACAAAAAAACAATATTATGGTCTTCATTATTTCGAAGACCGTTCTGACGTAGGAGACCATGCAACACAGAAAGCAGCGGTTTATGATGAAATTATCAATACCATAGGAACTCATGCAGAGATTTCTCTCGTCGCTGACAATGATTTAATCACAACGTATCAAATATGTATATCTCTGAAAGTACCAAAAGAAGCGCTGTCTGACGGAAGCCACCGGAGTCAGGGAAAAGCTCCCTTTGTTATTGAAACAAATATCACTCTGAAAGCAGGTACACCCTACCTGCAAATCAGCACAAGCATTAATAATAATATATCTGATCATAAGGTGCGGGTCTTGTTTCCCTCCGGATATAAGGGAGTGGAACAATCTTATTCAGAAACCCATTTTGGAATTACATACAGGGATATACACCTGCCTGACACAGCTACCTGGAAGGAGCCCATGCTCCCCTATTATCCTCAGTATCGTTTTTGTGGTGTGGAAGATGAGATATCAGGATTAGCACTGTTTAATATGGGTCTTCCGGAATACGCAGTTCATGAAGACAAAGAGAGGACTATAGGTCTGACATTACTAAGAACTTTTCGCTTTCCCGTTATAGGAGCCAATCCGGAAGATGTGGAATACGATATGTCCCAGGTAATGACCCAATGTAAACGCCCATTTACCTTTGATTATGCCCTCTATCCCTATGCCGGGAATTGCCGGGAAGGAGGTGTCTTTGAGTGGGCAGATCGTTTTCACAATCCCCTGCGAATACATCAAACAGGGAAAAGCAATGGCATATTGCCCACTGTTTTCAGTTTTTTTGAAATTGATCCCGATGTACTTGTTTTTTCTGCTGTGAAATTATCTTCCCGAAATAATAATCTCATTATAAGATTATTTAACCCGACTAAGAAAAAAATAGATGGTAGTATTACTTTCTTCAGGAAAATTAAGGAAGCGTACTGGGTTAAGCTTAATGAAAAAAGAGACAAGAAAGCAGTATGGGAAGGTAAAAAGGTATCAGTAATAGCGGAAGGCCATAAAATACTATCTCTGGAGGTCAAACTTCAGGAGGAATAATGGATTTCCCTGGAACCAGTTTTGACGGGAGAACAATCCTGGATGTCTCCGTATTCCGGGGGGAACCGTTTTCAATTAATGAAATTATAGTTTCTGCAGCCCTGTTTCCCATTCTAATTAAAGGTTGCTCAATATAAGTTATTTCTCCTTCCTGGAAATGGGAATCCTCAGGATGATCAAAGGTAATAAAAGAAAGATCCCGGGGAATTATTTTCCCTATTTGAACTAATGCCCTGTAGGTCACTTTGCCACAGTATTCACTCAAGGAGAATACAGCAGAATAATTAGTATGGGTTTTCAGGATTTCAGTGAGAGATTCCGTATCCTTATTAAGATTGTGCTGTGTCTGAATTTTAATATCACAACTCATACAGAAAGGAACATCCAATTCTTCAAAGGCTCTCTCAACGCCCTTAAATCTCTTATTACTAATATTGGTGATATCCCTTATAATAAGAATTTTCTTATGTCCATTTTTTAATATATGAGAAGCAGCCCTATATGATATCTCCTCATTATTGGTAATAATAGAATTCTTATCTATACCGGAAATTTCCCGGTCTATTAATACAACAGGTATACCTGCCTTATCCAGAATCTCAATAATCCTGATATTGTTTTTCTTAAAATCATCTGTTAACACCGGGTCAAGGATTACTCCTTTAACATCATGATCAATTAATGTATCTAAATATTTGAAAGTTTTTTCAATACTTCCATGATCCTGGCATAAAATAAGAGAGTATGCTCTTTTCTGGAGGTAGTCCTCGACACCATTTATTATCTTTTTTCCAAAATCAAGCTCAACATCTGTAATAATCAATCCAACAAGTTTAGATTTGATTACAGTCGTATTTCTATCCCAGTGTTTTCGGGAATTAACAAAAGTACCTCTCCCTACTTCCGTAAAAAGAAATCCTTCATTAATAAAAATGGAAATAGCCTTCCTGATTGTATTCCTGCTAACATCCAGCATTGTCTGCAATTGCCGCTCCGGAGGAATTTTCATTCCTTCTATCCATTTGTTATCTTCCACTATCTGTCTTCTAAAAAAATCGAGAACCAATTCATAGCGGGGTTTAGTATTATGTTTCATATCCAGACTCTTTCAAAAGGCCGTCAATTTTGTTCCGATTGGCCTTTATTATTTTATTTCAGTTAATCAGCAAAAATAAGCTATGTCAATGATTTATATGGCTCTAACCTCTTTTCAAAAATGATTTTTTATGATAAATTTTTCTGGTACCTACCAATATTTCTTATAATAGAAAAAAGGAGCACTAATGAATTCCAGAAGCTGTGTGTATGAAACTATAGAGGGAAATAATCCGAAATGGGTGCCAAAACAGCTTTGGGTACTTCCCTGGGCAGAGGATAGGTTCCCGGATGAATTGAAACAGATTCGATCAGATTTTCCGGACGATATTGTGTCACCACCTTCAGATGGACAAATAACAGCAGAAGGGTTTTCGATAAGGGATGTCGAAAAAACAGGGCATCCCTACAAACAGGGAAAATATACCGATCCCTGGGGCTGTCAGTTTATCAGTCTCAATGATGGAATTATCGGGGAAGTACGACACCCTGTAGTTCAGGATGAAGATTGGAAAGATATTACAAATATTCAACTCCCGGAAGAAGCACTGGATATTAATAAAAATGAGATAAACACATTTTGCCGGAATACGGACAAATTTGTTACT
>DAOWEB010000192.1 GCA_030638735.1 Spirochaetaceae bacterium | reverse complement strand
TGATCATGGGGATCCTGAACAACGGACTAATTCTTCTGGGACTGTCTGTAGATCAGCAGATGATTTTTCGGGGACTGATTATAATCATTTCAGTTTCTCTAACCATGCGTCAAAAAAGGATTTGATCTACTCAGTTAATATAAGGAACAGGACATGAATAAATATTCGAATACCGAAATTAACTCAATAATAGATAAAATGACCCTGGACTACAAAGTAGGACAGCTGTTTCTACTTGCCTATCCCGGAAAAGATCCGGAATCAATAAAACCTCTTATAGATAAATATGGGATTTCCGGATGCTACATCAGTCAGGATAATGCTGAAACCTTTTTTGAAGCTGAAAGGACATCGAAAAAACTACAAGAAATGGGATCTCAAACACCACATAAGATACCCTTGCTGTTGGGAGTTGACCAGGAAGGAGCATGGGGGGTTCTGGTTCCTGAATCTCATACCGGACCTGGAAACCTTGCCTTAGGTGCTGTAGCTGATAAAGATGAAGTTTCCAGGATGTACGAAATTATTGGACGTGAAATGCTGTCGGTTGGTTACAATGCCCTCCTGGGACCCTGTGCGGATGTGAACAGCGATCCCAATTCCCCTATCATCGGGACCCGGTCTTTCGGAGAATTTCCTGACCTGGTAGCTTCCTGCGTAAAACAAGCCGTATCCGGTGCGGTAGAAACGGGAATTATTACAACCCTGAAACACTTCCCTGGTCATGGAGCCACCAGTGGTGATACACACCGGGAGATCCCAAAAGTAGATAAATCTCTGAAAGATCTTCTCGAAACAGATCTCAAACCCTTTGCCGCAGGAATACGTGCTGGTGCTGATATGGTTATGACCAGTCATATCCTCTACCCCCGGATTGATCCTGAAAATCCTGCGACTATGTCGGCTCTCATCCTGAAAAAGCTTCTCCGAAAACAACTGGGATTTTCCGGAGTAATCCTTTCCGACAGTATGAATATGGGAGCAATACGAAAATTTTATGATCCTGCCGAATCAACACTATTGGCGCTGAAAGCAGGTGTGGATCTGGTAATGCTTTCAGAGGAGCATTACGACCACTCATCCGATTATCTACCCAAACAAATAGCATCCCTTGAGACAGTAAAAAATGCAATACTGGACGGAAGGCTATCAATGGAAGAAGTGGATGAAAAGCTTTTCAGGATCCTCTCCATGAAATTAAACCGAATGAAGATAAAGACTAGTCCTCTTAATAAAGAAGATTTAGTTGGATTTGAAAGAAAAGAATCAGAAATTGCACTGGCAGGATTTGTACTTGTCAATAAGGGAACATGGCCTCTCCCAAAATCCGGGAAAATACTTTGTGTAAACGCAACACCCCGTTCAAGTTATAATAGCCTTATGAATAGTCGGGGAATAGGCCCAAACCAGGATCTTCCTGCCTTTGACAGCCTTCGTGTCGCCCTGGAAAATAATAAACAGTTTACATTTCTGTCTCATGAAGAAGCTTCTAACATCAAAACGGGAATATACACAGAGGCATCTGCTATTGTGGTGGTGACGGAAGACTATCCTCTTCCAGGTGAAGATTTTGATAAACAGGAACAGCAGAAACTAGTGATCCGGCTGGCCAGCCAATATAGCGATAAAATGATCATCCTGGGACTTCGTAGTTCCTATGAGATAACGTTCTATCCGAAAAATGTTACGTATCTGTGTTCCTATTCCAGCCGTTCCTGCTCTGCCCGGGAAGCTGCCAGAATCCTGAGTGAGAGGCGTAATTCTTTCAATGGGATAGCTCCTGTAAGCCTCCGAGTATAGATTTGTGAATATGCAGAAAAGATTCAGGAGAAATAGATGCCGCTTTTTGGGTTCTACCAGTTTCTGATTTATGGTAGAATGAATGCATATGGATAAAGAGTCGGATAAACAGCTAATCACTATGCTCCAAAGCCTGGTAGAGGAAAAAGATAAGATGGAAGAGCATCTATCGTTCCTGGAAAGTGTATTATCCCGAAACAGTATATACTTCCTGCTATTTACCAGATCCGGGAATATCCTCTATCACAATATTCCGAACAGCCAGAATTTAACAACTCTGGATGACTGTGAATATATCCTGGATCGTAACAACATTGACCAGATCAGGAAATTCATGGTTCTTTCTGATAGTCCCGGCAGTGAAACCTTCGAGGTTACTCTGAAAAACAATCTCCTTGAATTCACTTTCTATACCATGGAAGAATTTCCAGATGTGTATTTTCTCCAGATCACCATGTATAACCAGCAAAAATTGAATCAGCTGCTCAGCGAAGAAAACGAATTGGAAAAGGCAGAAACCGGACTTGAAGATATCCAGATGGCTCTGGGACTTCTGGATGAGATTCGGAATATCGATTCTTCAGAAAAAAAGGAAAAACTAAGCAGCGAAATTCAGGAGCACTATATCATCGGGCTGGACAGTCTCCAGGCTACAATCCATGATCCAATAGTCTCTCTCTGTCTTGATATCATCAAGAAGAATCTTGAGGAATTCATGGCACCAACCAGTGCGCTCTCCCAGCTCTATCAGGTCCTTACCCCCTCGGAAATTAAGGTGGCAGATTTCATCCGAATGGGAAAAACTTCCAAGGATATTGCCGATGCCCTTGATATTGCCCAAAAAACCGTGGAAAACCACCGAAACAAAGTGAGGGACAAGCTGGGACTGCGTAACAAAGGAATAAATCTCAGATCCTACCTGATGCAGCTGGAATCATGATTTTGCTTTCCGAAATTTAGAAAATTATTCATGTTTGTCTAATCCTTTACTAAAATTATAAAAAAACATAAAGTCTTTAGATGCCTAAGAACCTTAACAATATACAGATAGTACTTGTAGAACCCCAAAGCAGTGCAAATATTGGTGCAGTCTGCAGAGCTATGGGAACCATGGGAATTACCCGACTGGTAATTACAGGAAACGCTATATATAATACAGCAAGGATTAAAGATCTTGCTATTCATTCTTTTGATATATATAAAAACTCAAAACGTTTTAAAAATCTCAAAACTGCACTTGAAAACAGTGTATTAAGTGCCGGGGCTACAAGGCGCACTGGTAAAAAACGTAAATACATATCGGTTTATCCGGAAGAGCTTTCAAAAAAAATAGACTCTATTGAATCTGGTGAAATTTCTATAGTATTTGGAAGAGAATCCAGTGGTCTTACTGTTGAAGAACTGGCAGAATGCAATATCGCCGTTACTATCCCCTCCTCCCCGGACTCTCCTTCACTGAACCTGGCTCAGGCAGTACAGGTAATTACCTATTCAATTTTCAGATCCAATTTTGAAGGAAAAGGTTATAAACCGGTTAATTCTAAAAGAATGGATCAGATCATGGGAACTATAACAGAATCCCTTGAAAGTATAGATTTTTTTAAAAAAAATGAAAAAACTGAACTGGAACATTTTTTTAGTGATATTTTTTCCAGAGCAGGTATATCCCAGACTGAATCCCTGAGGATTGAAAAAACCTTTCTTAAAATATCAGGTATAAAAAAAAAGAACTAAATTTCTGAAAGCTCTCCTGCTTTATGCTGATACTCCAGAATACTTGCATTTATACTTTTAAAAACCATTGGATAAATAAATGAATAGAAGTAATTTCTTTGATATACCCGGGTCTCTTTATGATCATTTTCTTTTCTTGTCAAATCTTCCAGTTCTTTTATATATGTTTCATAATCAGCAAATAGTATTTCTGAGGTTTTATCAGTTTCCATATCTTCTTTTATAATATCCTGAAGATGTCCCATCATTTCAAATAAATCAAAAACACGGTATGTTTTTGATAAAGACTCTTCAATTTTCTGAATATCACCATCATACTCATCGATAAGTGTTTTATATTTAAGAGGGAAAATATAACTGAAAATACTGGCTTTACGTAAAATAATTTCTTTACTAATTAATGTAGCTTCTATTGCATTTATAACAAATTTATTCCCTCTGTAATACTGAAGCAATTGCACTATTCTCTGAGCTCCTATTTCATCTCGATTTACAAGAAGCTCTACCTGATTCATCATAGCTTCCGGAAGAGCAGGATTTACCTGTATACTGTAAGTATTGAATTCTGCACCCTTTTTATCTTTAAGAGTTACTTTCCCAAATTTAAAGAGCTCATCCCTTGTTATTGTGCTGAAAGAACCAAACATAGCTTCTGCTTCTCTTTTAAATCTATGATAATAAGCCTCAGTTAATCCAGTACCATCAAGTATTTTATATAGTGTTTCGGAAATTCTAAATCCACCTATGGGGGCAGTAGATTCCATTCTTTTTGCATTTATAACCGGAACACCTATAATATCCCATTGCTTACCCCCTTCAGGACCAAAATTACCAATTGTAACTTCACCAATATTTGCACCTATGCGAATTCTAATTTGAAAAAATGCATTGATAGTTTTAGCCAGCTCGCTTGTTCTCATGGTACCAATAATCTTAAAAGCTTCATCTACCTGTTTCTGAATTTCTTCATTATCACTGCCATATAAAAAGCTGTCATTTGCATCATTAAAAAGAAATGCAACTCTCTGCATATGAATACAAGTATAAAAGAGCTCCTGGGCTATATATTTTTCCGCTTCTTCCGGATCCAAATCCCTTATTTTTGGATCAATGTTTCCTCCATAGTGAAACATTAAACTGTCACCTTCAATTTTATTCAAATATCCGCCATGCTGCTGAAGCACCCAGGAAAATGATGCATACAAACCATTTAAAACGATCTGATTTTCCATAGGTGTAAGGAATTTAGACAAAAAAGAGTAGTCGGCAATATCAATAAAACCAATACCAACAACACACTGTTCTGATTCCTCAGGGATAGAGCCTTTTTCTACAATAGCTTCCACTAAGTGTTTTGGTAAATAATAATTCTCTATCTGCTTTCGTATTGATATTTCAAGAGAAGCCTTTTCCAAATCAGACTCAGAATTTGAGTCATGCGGAGAGAGTCTACCCTCAATGAAATCAGGTAATTCTCCGCTTATACCTTCTGCATCCAGTCTCTTAATTAATTCAAGTACATTTGTAACACTATCCAGTTCTGACTCTTCCAGATTGTTAATATTACTTAAAGCATTAAGATAATTTTCAACATAAACCTGAGCATTGGTTTTTTTATTATCTAATGCCTTCGAATTTGATAAAATCTTTTCAGACCTATCGAGTAATCCTATGTGACCATCAATTTTATCAGTATTTTCCACTTTTCAATATCCTTAATAGATAATTATTACTTCTATAGAATAACACACCATCCTTTTTCTGTACATATAATCATTTTTATGATAAATATAATACGATACAAAGGAGCAGGCATGGCAAATTCGATAGCTATTGCATCAGGTAAAGGTGGAGTTGGAAAAACAACCACTGCATCTAATCTGGCAATATATTATGCAAGAAAAGGTTTACAAGTGGGGCTTATTGATATTGACCCACTTTCTGACATTGCTGTTATATTTGATCTCCCTCAAAGTCTGTTTAAAAATAAAGAACCTAAACTTCTTAAAAATAAACCTTTGGAATCCTATACTATCAATATTCTGCCTAATCTGGACTTACTCTTTCCCATTTCTAAAACTGGAGCCTTTGACAGTATAGTTTTAAAAGAACTGATTGGAAATGACTATTCATCTGAATTGAATGATAAATATGACTTACTGATATATGATATGCCGGCAGGAATGCAGGCTGAAGAAAATTTAAGTTTTCTTTCTCTTTCCAGCCATCTGGTCCTGGTCACTAACCCGGAGCCTGTTTCCCATGTTGCAGCAGGAGCATATCTGAAAGAAGCCAATAAAAAAGGCAGTAAAAGTAAAATATATATCTGGCATAACAGATATAAGGGTTATTCTGAAATTAATTTTGATCCCACAGATATAATTGGGAATTACAATAAAAACATGCCTCATGAGGATCATATTAATTCAGACGAATTTAATATATTAAATATTGCTTTTATACCTGAAGACCGTTCTATGGACCTTCTACAGGGAGATCCTGCTATTCTTGTGCAATTGTTACGAAATATATCGAATATATTGGATATGGTTCATAGTGATCTTTTAAAAAATATTCCATGTAATGCAGATATTTCAGACAGAATGATGAATCTTATAAAGTTCTATTTTAAAGAACATCCGATTATACCAAATGCAGAAGAAGCTCTGGGTAATCTTGCAGCCTATATTGCAATTTTATCCGGTATAAGCGTTCAGGAAAGTAAAACCGAAGATTATCAGCTATTTACTGATAATCAGAAAAATGAACTTATAAGTTTTATAAATGCTGTTCAGAATAATAGTATGCGACACCAGCTTATTAAAACAGGAAGACTTATTAACCAGAAAATAGCGTCTTTGGAATCAGAATCATCTCTTTTTTCTGTACCAATGTCACATGACCCGGGCTCTGCACTTGATAAAGAATTAAGTATTGTACTAATAAAGATACAGCAATCTAAGATTCCGTCACTTTACAACAGTGGAGGTCTTTTACTTTTTTACTTTTCACTTTACAAACTGTTTCAGTCTGAGAAGCTTCTTAATCTGCTGCTTAAATTTATTCCCCGAAAAAAACAAAACAGTTCCGAAAGAGATAGGTATACTCAGATAAAAAACCTTTTACGAAAAGACAGTAATTATCAAAAAACATATATTAAACTGATTAAAACTTTTTTACCTCTTATTTCAAGGCAGGTTTCTACTGCAGCTAAAACATTTGAATTGAAAAATCTGGTTTTTAGAGACAGTGACGGTAAAATTATAAAATCAGTCTATCTAAAATTAACATCTGCATTTATACATGAAGCAATAAACGGAGGCCTTGGAATAATCATTAACTTTAACTATAGACCGGCCTCCAGTGTTTTTTCAAAATCTGCAGAAGAATTATTACAGAAGATTAGTTCTCAGGATAAAGAACAGCCTTAAAATAATTCTCTGTATTAAGATATTTTACAGCAGCATTAAAAATTATCTCTGATGACAGTGCTTCATTTCTGGAAGGTTTATCCAGAAGATATGAACTGTCTAAATTGTATCTGTATACAGCATCCATCAGCCCCAGCCAGTAAGAATTGTCTTTTAAAGATTCTTCGTAACTTCTTCGAAAACCTTCCTTAATTTTGATAATATTTTCCTCACTTGCCGCAGAAGTTTTAATTTCATCTATAACTTCAAAAACAATAGATGTAAGCTCTGCAACCCGGTCAGGGTCACATGAAAATCCTATGGAAAGGTGATACTTTTCAACTGGAGATTTGATTGCCGAGGCAGAAACACTTACACCATATGTACCACTGGCATCTTCCCGGACTTCTTCCCTTAATCTTATATCAAGAAGTTCTCTTAATGCATAGAGTGCAGTATTATTTTCCAGAGTCCAGACATAATCACCGGAAAAAAGGATATTTACAGAACTTCGCTGCTCAATGCCTGCATGTACATCAAGTGAATTAACTCCCTCAATTAAAACTATTTTCCTGTCAAACCAGTTCTCTTTTCTCCCTTTTTTAGGAATTGAAGCTATATAGGTTTCTACCAGAGATCTAAAGTTTTCCGGAATATTACCTGCAAAAAAGAATGTAAAGTCCGCAGGATTATTAAACCTTTCTTCAAATATATCATAAGTTTTTTTCTGATCAATCTCTCCAAGTCGTGATACTGTTAAGGGTAATGATCTAAAATGGTTATCGTATAGCGCTGCATTAACAGCATCCTGAAAAATAATCTCCGGTTTACTTTCTCTGTTTTCTATTAATCCCTCAATACGATTCATAAATGAACTATAGGCTACATTATCCCGTCGCACAGAGGTAAAATAAAGATTAAGAAGCTGGAAAAGTGTCTCTGCATCTTTTGGAATTGAAGATCCTGAGAAACCTTCATACAGTGTACCAATATATGGAGAAAGTCCAACCAGCTTACCTGATAATGCCTTTCCCAGAGCTACTATATCAAAATCGCCAAGACCACTTAGCTGAACAAGATTCGAAGCAAGAGTTGAAGAAACATAGCCCGTATTTTCAATAAGAGAAGTGCCCCCAGGGCTGAATGCAGAAAAAAGCAGTTCATCATTTTTCAGGTTGGTATCTTTAAATACAACCCTGCTTCCGTTGGAAAGTTCCCATATATCAAATTCGGCAGCCTCATCAGAGGATTCAGTTACAATGGAACCCGGTAAAGGGATATTTGTCATTAATACAGAATTATTATCACCGTCATCGTAAGGGTTTAAAGTTTTAGAGCTGATTTTTTCAAATATATTATCAAGAATATAATCCTTTGGATAAGAGATACCCTCTTTTTCAGGTCCTGTAATAATTACAACAGGATTACTTCCTGTTCTAACGGAAATACCAGTTTCAATGACTTCATTAAGAGTAAGTTCAGAAAGTATTGTTTTAATCTCCTCCAATTCCCATTCAATACCGGGAGAAGGAGTTTTGCTTAGATAATAGTTAGTAAGTTCCTCGACATAATTAATTGATTCTGTCTTATCTTTTTCTCTGTAAGCTGATTCTACATAGCTAAGCAGATCACTTTTAGCTCTTTCAAATTCATTTTCTGTAAAACCATATTCTATAAATCTTTCATTTTCTTCAATAAGAGTTTCAAAAGCCGGAACAACACCATTTTCCGCAGTAACTGCTCCCATTATAAAAGCTGATTTTGTTCTGACAAGTTCATCTGTTCCTGCAAAAGCATAAATATACGGAGGTTCACTCTGATGGGTAAGCTCATCCAATCTCTGCCCATACATAATATTAGTAAGAATCTTTTTTATATATGTTCTGTAACCATCAGCACTATTGTCCGATATGGAATCATTTTTATAGAATATCTGGACAGTTGTTAAAGTAGCTTCCGGGTCAGATACAATTGAATATAATCTTTCAGAATTATCATC
>DAOWEB010000043.1 GCA_030638735.1 Spirochaetaceae bacterium | reverse complement strand
TTAGTCTGTCCGGCACTCTTTCTTCTGGTTCCAGCCGGCTCCAGATCTCAGGAATAAGTATACTGATATCATGTGCAAACCTGGTTCTGCTTCCAATACTTCCGGCAACAGATGTAAAACCTGAATATCCAGTAAGGATAAAAGAGAGAAGTGCATTATTGAGATCTGTAATTGCAGAGAGCATGTTAAATGGTCCCTTTGTAAGTGCACCCTCACTTCCGGCACCGGATGTTGATGGGGATTTTCCGGACAGACTGCAAATAAAATCCATGAAAAGTTCGGGAAGTTCCTGATAGTGAATAGGGTTATAGACACTTAGTCCAATTATTCCCTTCTCTTTATCTGGACTGTTATTTCTTCTTGAAGGCAGTACTGCATCTACTGGAAGATAGAAAGGTTTTGACATTGGTATTTTACTTGCAAATCTGGATCCAATTTCCCCTCTGTAATATGATTCAGGGTCTGTAATATCAGGTCTTGTCTGCAGGTATCTGGGGTTTGTACTTAAACCGCTTGGAAGTTTTCTGGGGTGTGACGGGGATATAAACCACTTACCCTCGCCTGCTTCAGCTCCTTCCCGGATCATCTTTTGTATAGGTTCTGTATATTTATCAAAACTGATTGAATTTTCAATCAGTTCTTTTGCATTTTCTGTTGTAAGAGGTTCATAGTTTGAGATGAAGTTATTTTTTCCTGCCAAATCTTTTTCAGCCTCAATATCATAACCTCTGTTTATAGCTTCATCAGGCCTTTGGAAAAGATTAAATTCGCAGTTTTTAATAAGTTTTATGCTATTACCCTTAAGGCAGTCTTTAATTCCTTCCAGTCTATCTGAGTCTATTGTAATTGAAACAGATATATCATCTTCCTGCTGTAGTTTTTCGGCAGCTATGTAGTCTGTTCTTAACTTATGTACATACCACATATTATCCGGAGCAAAACCAACTCTAAGATAACCTGCTGTAATTGTTCTTCCTTCAAAACGGAGAGCATTTCCCTCTTTACCGTTTATTATTCTTACACTGAAATGACTTCTCCATTCACCATCCCAATCAGGTCTGTAAAAACCTTTAATATAAAGAGATAGAGCCTTTATTCTATTGGGAACAGATTCTATAAAGGCATTATATTTATCTGTATAGTGAGTTGAGCCGTTTAATAGTTTTATTACAGACCCAAGTGAACGACCGAAGCTTAAAAAATCTCTTGATGGTCTGGTTCTTCCTTTATCATTTTCCCATCGATCCTTATAGTCGTATTTAAACAGTTTTTCAACTAAATCAAAGTCCTCTTTGAGATTATTTATATAAAAAGTATCATAGATTATTGAGTTCAGGAGTGATTTGGAAATTTCAGATTTTCCACCGCCTGAAACTGTAAAAGGTTTGTGACAGAAAGTTCCTCTGTAATGTGTTCCAATAAGACGCCATATAGGTGCTTCAGGATGTTTTTCCATATGGAGCTTACTTCCGTCGGGAAGAATATAGGTATTCTTCGGGAGAAGCCTTAAGGATCTTTCCTTCCCTTTATATTCCCACTTTATTTCCTGATTATAAAGATTAACCTCTACATTTTCCGGAAGATAGGTAATATTGGGAAATTTTTTATCTACGCCATAATTTCCAGGGTGAAGATTCATTATCTCCGGAAAATTCTTTTTAATTTCTTCAAAACTGTGACCTTCCACAGTTGGAAGATAATGCTCACCAAGATTCCTTCTTGGAAACACAAGAGCTCCACCAGCATGCTCCTCTTCTGAAAGACCGAGAAGATTGGCAGCATAGGATATTTGTGTTTTTACCTCTTTTTTAGTATACCCAAAATAGTTATCGGCTATAATAGTTATAACAACTCCATCGCTGTTTCTGCATGAAATTTTAAAAGGCGACCCGCCATTGTAAAGCTCAACATCATCTTTCCAGCACATACCATCTTTTCTTTCTCTTGCAGTTGCATCATCATAATGAGGGAGCCCAAGCTCTTTTTTGGTGCAGGAAAGTATACTTGGTGCAAGTATAATACAACCTGTATGACCACTCCATCCATCAACATCAAGAGCTGCATCATTTTCAATAAGTCCCGGATCTCCGGCATTGCCAAAAATTGACTCAACAAAATCTATATTACTAATAAGAGATGAAGGTGCAAAATATCGTATCTCCATACTTTTTTCAGCCATAATTCCTGGTACTTCCGGAGAAACAGGTGGTTTCATATAAACAGAAGTGAAAAGTTTAGCTTGTTTCTCTTGTGATGCTGTAAATGGCAGTGTTAGTAATTCTTCCGGTGGATTAACAGCTTCTTTTAAGAGCCTTGCAAAAGCAATTCTTGGAACTTCTTTTTTATCAGCAGGAACTGGAAGACCATCTGCAACTATATGGAAAGTACCAATTGTTGTTCTCCTGTCATGTTTAGGATTGTGCAGCACTCCTTGTTTAATTCTATAGGAAGAAACATATTCATTAATATATTCATTTTTATCTGGCGGCAGACTCATATGCCGTGCAAGCCCGGCTCTGTCCAGAACAAAAGTTCCTGTGGGAATATTTACGACATCTTCTCCTATTCCGTCAAAATATCGTTTAAGGAAGCCATTAATTCTTCTATCAGCAGCACAAAGGTAATCAGTTAGAAGTCTGTTTCTTTCATTGTAATTTTGGATAAGGTTACTTGCGATATCAATAAAATTTCTTGTAGAAAAGTCATCTGATTTATTTGTATCCAGATTGTAAAAATAAGGCTTACCCATAGATGCCAGCTTAAAATTTATGTATTGAAGTAAATTAATATCATTTTCAAATTCAGTCTGTTTCTCTTGTGGACAGTTATCCATAGTCTCTCCATAAATAATTATTATAACCATACCATACAATTTATGTAAGATTGGTGCAATATTACTTGTAATGTTATACAAAAATCTTTTATTTATATTTACTTTGAGAACTTATGTATCCTATGATACACTTTTATAAGGCCTGGTCGGAACTTCGTTCCTGCTCGGCTATGCATCCCTGCCTGGTCGGAACTTCGTTCCTGCTCGGCTATGCATCCCTGCCTGGTCGGCTTTTGGTCCTAAGGAGAAATGGTATGGAAAAGTATGTTGAATTGGATACTGGTAAAGGAATCTTAAGAGGAATGCTGCATTTACCGGATACAGAAACAACTGGTAAATCTCCCGGTGTAATTCTATACCACGGATTCAGTGGGGACAGGATGGAACCTGGTTTTATGTTTGTACGTTTTTCAAGATTATTAGCTAAACAAAATATCGCCAGTATACGTTTTGATTTTCTTGGCAGTGGTGAAAGTGATGGAAGTTTTACAGATATGACTTTTTCCAATGAGGTAGAACAGGCTTCTATAATAATGGATTATTTTAAGAATCTGGATAATATAGATGGAAATAATATTATTCTTCTGGGATTAAGTATGGGGGGAGCACTGGCTGGATATCTTGCTGGAAGCAGGTCTTCCGAGCTTAAGGGGCTTGTTTTATGGGCTCCTGCGGGTGAAATGCACTTGTTTATAGATAAAAGAGAAAAAGAGATTGAAAGTGGTGAGATTACAGTTGATATAATGGATATAAGCGGTCTTCGTCTGGGTGAAGGTTTTATTGAAGATGCCAGGAAGGTAAGTATTTTTGAGCAAACAGCAGGATATACAGGGGAAGTTTTAATAGTTCATGGTACTGGTGATACAGTTGTTCCAGTTGCCGTTTCTGAAGGATATCTTCAATTATTCGGCATTCGTGCAAAGCTTGTACTTGTTGATGGAGCTGATCATACTTTCCAGGGAATCCCCTGGATAAAAGAACTTTTTGAAGTATCACTTACATTTATTAAAGGAAGGATTAAATAATGGATTATAAGATTGATGAAATGATTTCGGAAGAAAAAATCAAAGCCAGGGTAAAAGAACTGGGAGCAGAGATTGAAAAAGACTACAAGGGAAAGGGAGATATAATACTTGTCGGGCTGTTGCGCGGTTCTGTTGTATTTCTTGCGGACCTTGCAAGAGAAATAGATTTGGAGGCAAAAATAGATTTTATGGTTGTTTCCAGCTATGGAAATTCCATGGAATCTTCAAGAGAAGTAAGGATAAATAAGGACCTTGAGGAAGACATAAGAGATAAAAATGTAATTATTATTGAAGACATAATAGATACAGGTTATACACTTGAAAAAGTGGAGGACTATCTAAGGCTGAAATCTCCTTCATCTTTGGAAATTTGTACACTGCTGGATAAACCGGAGCGTAGAGAGGTTTCTGTAGATGTTAAATATGTGGGCTTTGCAATTCCTGATGTTTTTGTAATAGGGTATGGTATAGATTACGCCCAGAAACATAGAAATCTTCCCTATATTGGAAAAGTTGTGATGAATGGTGAATAGTAGAAATTCTAATAATTATCTTGATTTTTTTCCCTGTTCAATTATTCTTAAGATGGATGTTTAAAACAATAGTAGTATGTGGAATATTAAAATAAGTAAAAAATCTTTATTTCCATAGACAGTTATATATGTATATAATTACCGAGATTTCGTTTGCTGGAACATAGTTCTATCAATGGTAGTTAAATTTTGAATTTACAGGATACTAGTTATGACTAAACGTTATATTACCATTCTTATGTTTCTATTCTTTCTAACCCTTTGTCCTCTTTTTTCACAGGATAATCCGATGCAGAACTCACTGGCTATAATGCCTTTTAATTATCCCTCAGGAATGGATACCAATCTGGTTAATACGATGAATACATTTTTCCGGAGCAAGATGGTAGAGAAGGGGAATGGTAATACAACATTTGTGGAACGTCAGAAAATTAATTTGATTATACAAGAGCAGAAACTGCAGATGACAGGTCTGTTCGATGATGCTCAGGCAAGTACAATCGGTTCCATGACTGGGGCAAGCCATATTGTTCTTGGAGAGATTGGCTATACTGACAACACATACTCAGAATCCAGTATTTCAATTAATATCATAGAGGTCAAAAGCGGTAATATTGTTTACTCCAATTTTAAGATATCCGAGATCCATTCCCCTTCAGTTCTTTATTGGCTTGAGCAGCTTGTCAATGAATATTACGGCTTTACTTACAATATTCCCATAACCGAAGAAGCAACTCCATCCATAATAGTTCATCTTCCTCTGGTACCTCCGGCAAACAAGGGAATTCTTGTTCGTGTAGAGGACTATGAGAACCTGCAAAAGAGAATAAATAAACAGGTGGAGAGGGAGAACTATAAAGAAGCATTGTCCCTTCTTGATGATCTCTCAGATCTGTACAAGAACGATGCCGGCAATTCTTTCTTTAGGAATAATCCGGAAGATATGGCCTATCTTCGGTCAATCGATTCCTGGCAAAGCGTTTCGTATGCGGAAGTGGGAAAGGCCTATATAGGAGTTGAAGTGGCAAAGGCTATTGAGCTTATTACAGAGAAGAGGGGTGTGTATACAGAACTTATGCGTAATCACACCCCCTCAACAGCCCCCGAAGCAAGAGCAATAAGATGGAATGAGGTTCTTGATGTCCTGGAAAGCTATGATAATACAGAAGGTGTATTAAAGCATCCTCTTGTAGTGAAGACCTATGGTAATGTATTCCATCTTCTATTAGATGGAGACAGGAGGGACCATATATCCGATGTTGATAATGAGAACAGTGATAGGGAAAGAGAAGCGATGGAGAAGAAACAGGCAACGGAGGATAGGAGGCGGGCAATTACTGATGTAACCGAAGGAATTTGGGAGTTTTTCTTTCCCTATGGTTGGAACGGGGATTTCTATACTATGGCGTATTCTGACATCACACTTTTTTCAGGTGCGTATAACCAGGAAACCGCATTTAGTTTAGATAAGTTGGTACTCTATAGATATAACCTCTACATGCTTAATCCGAGTATATTCAGATTAGGTTTGGGTACCACACTCTTCGAAATGGGGGATGTAGTAGGTCCTTCAGTTTTTCCCCTTAGGGTGAGTTATCCTCTCTATTTTAATGATAATAGAAATATAATTGACTTTTACTATGTTTATCATTGGAATAATATTCAGGATTATTCAACGAAAGCTTATGAGGTTGGTCTTGAATGGAGAGTCTTCAGATTCTTTGAATCTGATGAGTGGAATTTACCTCACTTGATATCTTTTGATGTTTTGATTGGGTTGAAATACTACTCTGTAGATGAGGCTTATAATTCCGATATTGATGAATTTTATCCGGCAAGATCCGGAGTTAGTTTATATCTTACTTTAGCAGGAGGAACATTATCTATAGAACGTTGATATAACTGGTTCTGTCTAAACTAAAAGAGCAATGGAGGTTTGGTTTGTGTGCAGATTATTATATAGCAAATAGTTTTTTCCAATTCTATGTTGACTTGTAGGTAAATAAAAATTGTATTGTAATACAAGAGCATACAAGGGAAGGGAGATCCTGAAATATGAGTACTGTACTTTCGGTAAAATTACCGGATATATTAGCAAAAGAACTAAGGATATTTTTAATTACAGAAAAATACAAATCTTTTTTTGTCCAAAAGGCTTTTGAGAGTTATTTAGGTGATAAGGCAGACCTTCAAGTGAGTCTTGATCGACTTAGGGATACTTCTGATTCTATAATATCAATAGAAGAAATGAGAAAAGAGATTGGCTTATAATATCACATCTAAAAGGTCAGTTTACGGAATTAAGGAAATTCGGAGTTGGAAATTATAGTGTTATTTATTCAATAATTGATGACTCCTCCCTGATTCTACGGATTAGACATAGAAAAGATGTATATTAAAATTGAGTATCATCATCGCCTCCAATTAAAAACTTCCGGAGAATAGTCGGTTGGATTATAGATCCAATTTCTCCAGTTTCCCCCGAATTATTTCCATTTTTTCTGCATTCAGAGTGTTCATTTTCCAGAATATTAATACTCCAATTAGAATTAGTATTGAAGGGAGCAGACCCATATGAATATGGATTCCGAATATCGCTGACGGACTGTAGGGATCTTCTGCAAAGCCAGTCAGGCTGTGGATAATCCAGAATGCAGAGGCCTGTACTGCCCAGGAGAGTCTTCCAAAAAAAGCACGAAAACCAAGAAGTACTCCATCGTCTCTTCTTTTTTTGCTAAGTACAACTTCGTCTATGACATCTGCCATGGCAGGTGTCATCATTAACCAGAATCCTCCAAAACCGGCTCCCCATAATGCCATCATTATAGTAAAACCTGTGTAAGAGTTTATAAATGTCATTGGAAAAGAGAAAGCTGCCATTAGCAGAGCTGTTATAATTAAAACATTCTGATGCCCCTTTACTCTTTTTGCAATAAAAAGCCAGAAGGGGATGGAAATAAGTGCACCCATAAGCATTCCTGCAAATATAACAGTTACATCAGTGCTGTCTCCGGGAAGAACATAGTCTCCTACATAGTGAACTGAACCTGTCATAAGCATTACACCTGACTGATAGAAAAAATAGAGCAGAATAAATGCAACAAAATTTCTAAACTTAAATGCATCTTTCATTTGAGTTACAAAGGAATCCTGTTTTATATCTGCGATTTGCATATATCTGTCTATCATCTGTTTATTTTCTTTAACACCTGGTATCAGAAGAAGGGCAGTGATTAAACCCAGACCAAGAAATATCCAGCCGTTTGTAAGATATGTGGAAGGTTCTCCATAGTTGATAATAAGGCCGGGAAGAACAGTTCCCAGGGCAATGCCAAATACACCTATAAAAGTTGCAATTCCGGCTGCTTTTGATCTTTCATTTTTACCACGGAATTTATCAGGAAAAATTGATTGATAGTTAACTTCCCAAAGAGAGAGGAAGGTATCAAACAGACAGATACTTCCAAGCATCCAGAGAAAAATAAGAATGCTGTCTGTTTCGGGGTTTAAAGATTTTGGTACTGCAAATATCAGTACAAATGAAAAACCCCAAAGAATTGAACCTATAAGGATCCATGGGAATCTTCTTCCGAGTTTTTTTGAAAATGGAGTAGGTTTTGATGTTAAGTAACCAATTAAGGGGTCATTTACAGCGTTCCATATAGAATATAGGATAATTGCTATGGCACTCAGACCTGCGGATAGTCCAATTTCAGTTTCATAAAATTTAAAAACCAGAGCTCCAAAGGCTCCAATAAAAAATTCTGCAAGAAATTTACCGCTTCCGTAAGAAGCCATTATACCGGTTGATATCTGGGTTTTATTTTTTTCTTTAATCATCACTATTTATACAATAAGAATAATCATAGAGCAAGAATAAAAAAAGGCTGTCCCTAAAAAGGACAGCCTGT
>DAOWEB010000173.1 GCA_030638735.1 Spirochaetaceae bacterium | reverse complement strand
GCTGTTAAAGTTGGCGGTTATGATAATATGTATAATGCCGGAGTTAGTGGAGTAGTAAGTCTTTATTCCCTGCCTTATGGAGAAATGATCTACTCTGAGAGTATTCCTGCGAAGAAAGGCTTTGGTACCAGTGGGGATGGTGCCGGATGGGACGGATACGGGCAGATGCGAGAGGATATTCTTCGTTTGGCTGCATCTGCTGTAGAGAATCTTGTCCGATGAGTCTTGTATGTGAACTCTGTGGAAAAAACTTACATGATGATAATCTTTTCTGTCCCTGGTGTGGAGCTGATGCTCCCCGGGGCACCAGAAAAGGGGAGCCAAAGCCTGAAAATATAACAGAACCTCAGTTTTGCCCCCTTTGTGGCTATCCTTGTCCGGAAGGAAGTACTTTTTGTACATCATGTGGGCATAATCATTTCAAAAAGCCAGAAGATGAATTACCTCTTTATTGCCCGGTGTGTGGATCTAAAAACAGCAGTAAGGCACAAATATGTTACCAGTGTTCTCATTCCCTTGCAGATTGGTTTTCACCAAAAGGGGAAGCAGCACGGCGACAAGGTCAGACTATTCCTTTTGTTCTAAACGAGACAATGAATGGCTTCACTTATTATTTTACAAATGCTGATAAAATATCAATTGGTAGATCTTCTGATAATGATATTTGTATTCCCTGTAGTTTTGTTTCCGGACATCATATGGAAATAGATATGAAAAATAGTAAATTAGTAGATCTTTCCAGTACTAACGGAACTTATATCAATCGGAAACCGGAAAAAATCGGTAAAGTATATCTAAATATTGTCAACGAATTTAATTTAGCCGGTAATTTTACTTTTACCCTTGTCAGAAACAATGCATTTTTTGCAATACGCCTGTCAGCAATTCTGGAAGAAGATGAATGTCGTCGTAACGGAGACGGAAATGCTTTTGATGACCTTCGTAAAAGTTATCAGGTGGCTGTAGAGGGGAATGGTAAAATTTTGATTGGTAAAACGAATGGTAAGCTTGCTATTGATACCAGAGTTGAAGAGATTTACTGGGAGATTGAACATGATCAGGATTATATGTATCTTAGCGATCCGGTTCAGGGAGTTTACAAGCAGTTGATAAAGAAACAGGGGTATGGGCTGGCTCCAAACTGGAGAGTGGAGAATTAGCGTAAAAGAGGAATTACCTCAATTACAGTTTAGAAATGATATAAAAGTAAAAGAAAGCTCTTTCTGTTTTTAACTGTATTAATTGTTTTATGGGGATATATTGTTTTTATGAACAAAATTATTATAGCGTTTATGCTGATTACATCCTCCTTCATCTATGCACAGTCCTGGACTGAAATCGGAGAAACTCTTGGAGAACTTCAGGATAAAACTGTTGGGTTTGTCCATGATACAGTTGAACTTACCAATTATTGGTGGGACAAGGAAGGTGAAGACTGCTTTAATAGGGTTAAAGAAGAGGTCGCTGAAAGCTTTAAATCTACAAGTTCTTATATGAAACAAGCTACTACAGAACTAAACTCAGGCTATATCGAATACTGGGAGAAAAATAGAGCTCCGGAAAGGGTTCAGCCTGTCTTTGATGATGATTTTTTTGATGGTTTTCTTAATTGGTGGAATGGAAATGGCAAAATTTACTTCGACTATGTTATCGATGGCTACCGGCACTTTGTAGAAAACTTTGAAGAATATAAGAAAGATTATTATAAAAAGGATTGAATGAATTTATTATTTACCTATTTTAATAGGAAAAATATTTCTTTTTCCATAAAAATGAGTTACATACGTAATATTTATATTTGGCATATTTAGTTTATGGGGTGTTATCCCGATTATAAAGGCAATATTATGGAATTAAACAAGAAATTATTTATTATTATACTATTATCTGTTTCTGCTTTTATTTTTGGTCAGGAATCTATTGTTAAAATAAAAAAAGGTGATACTCTTTATCAAATTTCGAGACAATATAAGGTTTCTGTTAGTCTTCTGATAAGTTTTAATGACATGCAAAGTACAGATACTCTTTTGATAGGTCAGGAAATTCATATTCCTTTTTCTTATACTGTTAAAAAAGGTGATACTCTTTATGGTATAGCAAGAGATTCAGGTATTGGAATTGATGAATTATACAGATTAAACGGTATTGATAAAAATCATATATTAAAACCAGATGAGACCTTGCTGCTGCCAAAAAAAAATACTGAATCTGAAGAAAATCTAAAAATAGAGAGCTCTGCAGTTGTTGTTACGGAAGATAGACAGTATGCAGATTTTTTCTGGCCTCATTCAGGTGAAAGGGTCTCTATGAATGGTAAACTTAAAGGTGATGAAATACTTGGAAATAAAGGAGATGAAATAGTATCTGTTTCTTCCGGGAAGGTCGTCTGGGTAGCTCCCTACAGGGGGTATGGTCGTTTGATTATGGTAGAAACCCATGACCACCATATTTATGCCTATGGTGGTAATGAAGAAACACTGGTAAAAGTTGGAGACAGTGTTCTTCCTGGAACAACTCTTGGATTAATGGGTATCAATTCTATTGAAAGAAATGCAAAAGCCTTCTTTTTTGTATATAAAGATGGTAAACCTGTAGATACAGAAAAAGCTCCCCGGGGCTAAAATAAGGGGAAGCTGAAATTTAGGAGTTCATTTTGCATGGAGTAAAGATAATAGGCATTACAGGTGGTTCCGGGTCGGGGAAGACTACAATAGTTAGAAAAATATCAGAAATAATACCTGATTTTTTATTTATTCCTCAGGATAATTATTATAAATCAGCTGAATATATGAGTAATAATAATATTACTGCATTTAATTTTGACCATCCTGATGCCTTTGATAATGATTTTATTATCAATCAGTTGAAAGCATTGAAAAATTTTAAAGAAGTAGATATGCCTCAATATGACTTTATTCATCATAGAAGAATGGATAAAAGTATAAAAATGAAACCCAAGAAACTGATTATTTTTGAAGGAATAATGATTTTATTTGATAAAAGAATCAGGGATCTTATTGATCTTAAGCTTTATGTGGACACTCCGGATGATATCCGTTTTATTCGAAGACTGGAAAGAGATACTACTGAAAGGGGCAGAACTGTTGAATCTGTAATAAAACAGTATATTGAGGTAGTTCGACCTGGTCATTATGAGTTTATTGAACCTACAAAAAGGTATGCTGATTTAATAATCCCTGAAGGTGGATTTAATCAGAATGCCTTAAAAGTACTAATACCATTTTTGAAAAATATAAGTGATCAAAATTAAATGGAAGGAGTTTTTATGAAAAAAAATGTTATTCTCGTAGTTTTTATTCTAATAAGTGCAGCAGTTTTCGGCCAGGCTTTAAATGGTGTACTGTTCATCAATAGTACAGGATATGATATTAAAGAGTTATATGTCTCTCCAACAAGCCATGACGACTGGTATGACGACCTTTTAAATGGACAGACAGTTTCTGACGGTGAATCTGTTACTATCACCATTCCTGGTTATGAAGACTCTGAACTTCTTTTTGATGCAATGGCAGTGGATGTGGATGGTGATGAATATTCCCAATTTGAGATTGATCTTTCAAATTCAAATAACAGATCCATTGAGTTAACGTTTGATGATTATGATGATGAATATGCTGATGATGAATATTATGAAGGTGATTATGACCTGGGCTATACTGATGGTTATAGAGATGCTTTCAGAGATGCGTACAGTGAAGCCTTTAAAGAGGGTTACCAGGCCGGCTTTGAAGCCGCTCAGGAAATGAACCAATAATTTTTATTTTTTAAATCTCCAGAAGTTTTTATAGCTTCTGGAGATATATTTAAAAGTAAATTCTTC
>DAOWEB010000349.1 GCA_030638735.1 Spirochaetaceae bacterium | reverse complement strand
CTCTGTAGTACTTGCGGATAAGAATGTGGGAATTGAAGCAGCCCGGTATGTCTGGGAAGCCGGTCATCGGGATATTGGTATTATTTACAGCAGGAATTATCGTCCAAAGATTTTACGCAAAGAGGGATCTTTATTTTTTCTTTCCAATACAGGATCTCCCCTTTCAAATGATCGGGTTTTCGGTATTGAAGGTCAGTTGTCCGGACGGAAAGTTTATAGAGAAATCAGGGCTATAGTTGATAGAGTTGCAAAATTACCTTCAGTTTTTATCTGCAGCAGTGACGATGAGGCACTTATTCTTATGTATATCCTGCGGAAAAAGGGAGTTAAAATCCCGGATGATGTATCAATTATCTCTTATGATAACTCTGAAGCTTCACAATTCTCATATCCAGGGCTTACAACCATCAATCATCCCAGTGAATATATGGGGGAACTGGCTGCTTCAATGCTGCTTAATAAGATAAACAATCCGGGAATCAGAATTGACTCCCGAACTACGATTGATTCATATGTGGTGAAACGGGACTCGGTTAAAGTAGTCTGACAGGATTGTTAAAGCCCCTTCTACATGGTTACAGTGAAGCTCCCAGGATTATAAATTGAAATACCGGCTTGTGTTCTTCAATAAGAAAACTCCCTCTTACTCCGATATTCAGCTCGAAGGGCAAAGACAATGGGTTAAAGTCAAGAGTTAACTCAGCTCCAACCGAACTGTACCGATTCTGGTCTCGTTCACCCGGGAGATATGAATAATCGTAAAAAACATTTCCCCGCACTCTGGTAAAGTATAAGAGCGGCCCAATGGCCACGTCGGGGTATAGAATCGGAAAAACATAATCTGCAGAACCTTTTACAGTACGGTCTGCAGATACATAATCATACCCCCTTGGGAACAGTATTTCACTTTCATAAGACCCTTCCATATCTTCAAACCCGCCGCTTAATTGAAAGCCATCGGCAGCAGAAAAACCGGGAAATATCAAATTAAGAGTATTGACGAAATGATGTTCTCTTTCAGTACTGTAAAAAGGACTATGTGTAAATTGAGCCCCGAGTTCCTGTAACCACCTAAAGCCAAGAATATTCTTTCTGACACCGAATACCGCATGGCCGATATGCATATAATACTTCAAATCCAGAGATAGTGATGAGGTATCAATTTGCCAGTCGGATGCAATTTTGCTTGAAAAACCGGACGTAATACCTGGTTTGATGGAAAAGAGATCTTCTCCACGGGAAAACATTGAAGGAAGTGATATATCAACACCGGTGAAAAGATCGTTCCAGGTTTCAGAATTTTCTTTCCGGCCTTGTAAACTCGTACTCCAGGTAATTTCAGGATAAAGGAATTTTAATGTAAGGTCATAAGCTGTCCCGAATGTTTTCTCATTAATATTATATGATCCTTTTAATGCCATCGAAGTCGTATCCATAATATCATTAGAATATATCGAAAGAGATACTTCTGAAGGAGACCAGAAATCAAAGTCATCATCCTCATCATTAATACCCACTCCCCAGGAATGGGGTTTAATTGCATGCATAAAAAGATTGTAATTTTTTACCTGGTACTGCTTATTCGGGATATTTTCATGAGAGAAGGTGTCTGTTCCTGATTCCTGCGGAATTACCGGTGCGAAATACTCGGTTGGGTTCCTGCTCACTTTTTCTAAAGGGCGCCATTCTGCCGGCTTAAGATCAAGGAGAGCTATGCTTTCCCCGTTTAAACCCGTATAATCGATAAAAAGCAGCTGCTCTTTTTCAAGTGAAACGGATGGGGTTTTGCACCCATACATTCCTGATGTTACCTGAAAACGGTTGCCGCTGTCGTCAATTGCATAGATATTACTTATTCCGGAGTAACTTGAACTGTAGAGGATGTACTCTTTATAAAAAACCGGATTGTTGAGGATCTCAAATCCGGAAGGGATCACAGAGACCATATTTCCTGACAAGAGATCGTACTCGGAAATCCCACTCCCCTTTTCCCCCTGATGCACAAATACAAGCTTGTTCCCATCCCGGGACCAGGAAGGATAACAGATGAAATCCCCTTCCGGTCCGGGAAGCCTTTTTATTTCTTCTCCCGTTTCAGTATCCAGGATAACAAGAGAGCTCTTCCTTTCAAGTGAAAAATGAACTGCAGCTATTCTCCCGGCATCTTCGGAAAGAGCCGGAAAGAAATAACGTCCCTTGCTGGTAAGTGCACGTTTATTCTCACCGGTAAGGTCGCTTATAAAAATATCAGAATAACTTATACTCATGAACCTTGGATGGCCAATTAACTCTGACCAGACAATTTTCTCCTGCTTAATGGAAACCCGGTCAGTATATCCTGGTATTAAAATAGTACTTTCACTTCCGTCTTTCCCGATCCTCACTACCTGCTCAACGTGATTTAAATCACTTTTAAGCGCAGCAAAAGTGCCATCGGAAAGAAAAACAGGGTAGTTATACAGTTTATAGTTTTTTTCTTCCGATCGGGTAATTATAGTGGTATCGGAAGGCTCAATATCCTCAAGCTGGCTTTCATATATTTCTTTAATCTCCTCCATAGTATCTTCATAGAGTTTACGGATACTTTTCCCTGTGACCTTTTTTGCACCTATAAATAATCCAAGTGTAGGAATCGGTGCCCATGAGGCTATCTTTATAATCCTGCTCCACGCGTCCTCTCCATAGATTCTTCTAACATGGGTTACCAGGAAGTAGCCGAGCGTATAATGATTGGGAATATAATCCTTGTAGGAACCGAGTGCAGCTTTATAATAGGAATATTGTCTGTCTTCCAGGAGGATCGCTTTGAGCGCTTTCTCAAAATCGGGATCGCGGCCCCGTCCGCTTTCCGAGAGCAGGGTTTCTGTGCCTACGGCGTCACCTTCAAAAAACCAGTTCGGAAAATTCAACATTATACCTGTGCTTAATAAATTATTTCCCCCAAGTAGATAGAACAGACGCAGAAGTCCTGAATTCATGTAATCAAATTGTACCATATGCCTTGTTTCATGAGAGGCCAAATCTAAATACCAATCCGAAGCCGTTCCTGCAATAGGAGTCCCGAACCAGACGCTTTTTTTTGGAGTTATAGTTACATAGCCGTTTGGAATGGCTCCCCTGTTGGTAAGAACCACCGGCCAGCGTGAAAACTTGCGGGGCTTAAGGGTTTTCTGCAGCGCTTCAAGGGAGTATTCCAGGATATTGGCAACTCTCTGTGCATCCTCTTCCAGCTCTTCCGGGAAAATAATATCAAAATTATCTGACTTGATAACTTTCCAATCCACCCCCGGCGCATATTGTGCCTGAAGATTTAATGCAGTTAACAGTAAAATAACCGGTATAAGAAGTTTTTTTGCGCTGAAAGTACAGCTGTGCACGTAAGATTTTGAAAGAAATAACATGATGCCCCTCTCGTTAAAAGATTTAGATAACGAGCAATATACAACATAAAAGCCCGAAAATTGTCATGGAATTGTGGTAAAATGTGAAAAAAGATCTGCCGGACAAAGGATTTCACATAATTACACATCATTATTCGCTTTACATAAGTGTATATTTATATAAGAGTTTAGTCATGGAAAATAAGAAAACATACCATATCTGCCTGGTCGAAGATGAGAAAAATCTTATCTCTGTCCTTAAAGCATACCTCCAAAGGGAAGGCTGGAGAGTTTCTGTATTTACTTCCGGCGAAGAATCACTTGCCAATAATCCTGAAGTCGTTAACCTCTGGATTCTCGATATTATGCTGCCTGGTATTGACGGTCTGAGCCTTTTGAAGAAGATACGGGAGAAAGACCCGGAAGTCCCGATAATTTTTATCTCGGCGCGGGACACGGATATTGATAAAATAATTGGACTTGAAACCGGCGGAGATGATTATCTGGCAAAACCTTTTCTTCCCCAGGAACTGGTAATCCGGGTTAAGCGAATACTCCAACGGGCATATTCCGGTGACAGGACTGATTCCCTGGACAGTCTGCTCAAGTTCAATACTTACACCCTGGACTCAAAAAAGCGTCTTGTCTCCAATAGTAAAGGTGAAAACATTGACCTGACTTCCCGGGAGTTCGATATTCTTAACATCTTTGCAGGGCATAGGGGAACAGCTTTAAGCCGGGAGAAAATAATTGAACTGCTCTACTCTGATAATTATTACTGCTCCGACCGCATTGTGGACGATTTGGTAAGGAGAATCCGGAGGAAAATGGCTGAAATAAGAATTGAAACCATTTATGGATATGGATACAGGATGATGTTGGAATGAAAAGATCATTAACTTTTCAGATCTGGTGGACCTTCACTCTTTTTATCATTGTTTTCTCCATATTCTTCAGCATCAGCGGATATATAATCAGTGTTTATTATATGACCAAGTATCCGAACGAGTATCTTTCGGTTGGTTCCATTACTGGAAATGAAGCGGAAAACAGCATACCATACGATGAAGAGTTGGCAACCGATGAGTTTGAAGTATTTATACCTATATCGTTTCTGGATGAAAGAGGAAATCTCGATCTGACCCCGAAAAAGCTCCTGGACGGGTTTGTTGACCTGCTATCTTTTATTTTATTCGATTTTACCTCCATATTTGTTTTCCTTATTGTAGTAATCCTTATTCCGGCATTAATTATTTCCAGGTCCCTTGGTCGTCCTATCAGGGAATTACAGAAAAGCGCCGAAAGAATTGCCAACCGTGATTTCAGCGGGGTTATCAACATTAAACGAAAAGATGAGATCGGAAAACTTGCCCGTTCTCTTGAAAACATGAGAACCCAATTATTAGCGCAGAATACGAAACAACAGCGGCTTCTGCAGGCAGTTTCCCATGAGCTTAAAACTCCGGTCATGATTATCCGCTCTTATATTCAGGCATTGAAGGACGGACTATACCCTCAGGGGTCCTTTGAAAATACACTGGAAATCCTTGATTCCGAATCAATGCGCATTGAAAAGAAAGTGCAAAATCTCCTCTATCTGACAAAACTCGATTATCTGTCCCAATTCGAGGAACAAAAGAGGATTGACTTCTTCCTTGATGAAAAAATATTAGAGGTCAAAAACAAGATGTTCTCAACACAGAATGAAAATATCTGGGACATCAATCTTGAACATATTTCAATTCAGGGAGACCCGGAGCAGTGGTCGGTTGTAATAGAAAATCTTCTGGACAATCAGTTCAGGTACTGTAAAACAAAAGTATTTATAAGTCTCAGGAAAAAAGATGTTTCAATTCTGCTGACCTTCTCAAATGACGGACCCACAATCCGGGAAGATTTCCTTGAAACAATGTTTAAAGAATTCCATATTGGCGAAAAGGGCAAATTCGGTTTGGGGCTTACCATTGTAAAAGAAATCGTGCAAAGCCATGGCGGATCGGTGTCTGCCGGAAATGAAAACGGCAGGCTTGTCTTTTCAATTAAGCTTGCCGTGGCAGAGTAGATAGTTGCATCAGGCGTAATGCTCATGCGTATTGCCTCATCATAAAATCTACCTCTTTCACACAGTTTCACATAATTTCCCAACAATTATCCCGCTTTTTTGGGTTATCTTAATAATAATAAAAACAATAGCAGTTGTTTATATGAAGATGATCTGTCGGTTTCAAAGGAGGTTTCAATTATGAAACAGAAGATTTTATTATTACTATTATCAGTAGCAATGTCGGCAGGATTTTTATCCTGTGCGACTTCTTCAGGATTTTATGATTATGAAGATTTATTTGTCGAACAGGTAGCATTTTATTCTGTTAAGGACGGAAAAATAGTTCCGGATACATTTGAAGATGAAACATACATGCCTCTTTCCGAACCAAACAGAAGAATGCATGAAAATATCTGGGACAGGATTCAGGAAATAATCCCGGACAGTTATGAAAAATATATTACTTCCTTCCGAATCTTTTCCGATGGAGAGGAGAACCTCACAGCTTATATAGAACCGGCTGTAATAGAAGATTTGATTGACCTCTCATCATGGACCCTTGCCATTGATATAATCGATGTTATTAACAGGAGGGGAGAGATTGAGTATGATATGATGAACGAGATAATCATCCATGAATTTGCTCACATTCTTAGCCTCAACTTGACACAGACCGATCCGCGACCTGAAGCAGATCCTGAAGATCTGGACTGGATGGAGGAATGGGACTTCAACATTACCTACCGTACGTACGATGTTGTTGCTAAAGAGGATTCATACCTGAACAGGTTTTTCCAGGAGTTCTGGGGAACTGAGCAGTTGAAAGAGTCCTATGCTGTGTTACTGGAATCAGATGTGGAGGACTACATTTTAGCCTTCAATCTAATGTCGATCAAATACTACACGGATTTTGTCTCTGATTACGCCATGAACAGTCCTGATGAAGACTTTGCCGAGAGTTTCTATCATTTTGTGGTAAAGGAAAAACCGGAAGGAAAAACTTTATCATGCAGGAAAATCCTTTTCTTCTACGAAATCCCTGAGATGATCAGGCTCAGAGAAGAGATCAGAAAAGTTCTGCCCATGGAGATTTAATCATCGATTATCAGAGGAGAGTTCCGGAACTGATTAAGTGCTCTTCGACTAGTTGAATGACCCTGCATGAGGAGTCCGATTGTGAAAACATGTACTTTAACAACCCAAAATAATACAAACAATAAGGAGAAAAAATGAAAGAAATTAGAATTATTACTTTCATTGGATTGTGCTTATTATTATCAGTAATGTCATATAGTCAGGAAAATGATGATAATTTGAGAAAAATAGCAATAGGACAGATAAACGACAGTATATTACAACCATCATTAAAACTTGATTTGACACTTTTTGATTTACCGTATCAGTTTGATGCAGGAAAGACTGTAAATAACGGAAATCTAACTTTTGGAAGTTTCTTTAAAGGATATGCAAATCCCAGCATGAGCCAATCCTTATCACTTACCACCGATTTATATAGCGCTATGCATTTCGGAATTGATCGAATATTTAAAGTTAAGGACAAATATCGTGGTAAAAGATTTATGTTTTGGCGTAAGCTATTGAATTTAGGGCTTATAGGGGTTGCTGATTTTTTTACACTTTCAGCTCCTGGATTTGGTGGTTGGGAACATGAAGAATTTCATAGAGCAGTAATGTCACGCTTCCATGTTAACAGTTTTGATGATATGAATACATGGCCAATTTGGCAGAATTTAGTATATGTTAACAGCGTAACTGATGAGGATCTAATTCGCTTTAAAAAAGAAAGTCCTTATGACTTTATCCGTTTACCAGCTGCAGGAATTGAGGGAGGATATCAAATGATTGATAAACTACAACGGGAAAATTTCTTCTATGATCAATATTTATCACATGAGGTTTTTTATAATATACTAACAATAAATTCTGTCTTATATGTAGAGTCGTCTGCTAGTCCTGGTATGGATGAAATAGTAGATAAAATAAACAATAGTGAGAAGGAAATTTTGGATCGCGACTTTACAGGTTTTGACTTTTCAGCCTGGGTATATGACTTATTTAAACCCACACAACCCTATGAAGATAGGGGAGTTCATCCATCAGGAAATGGGATTGACCGTTACATTAAAACAACAGACTTAACTTCAGAGGAGTTAAGTTATTTAAAAAAACAGGGAAAGCTTCAATGGTTAAACATGATTTCTCCAATGATGTTTGGACTAAACTCAATTAAAATAAACAATGACTTAAAGTTCAATTTTGCAATCCGCAATTATTTGACTTCGTTTGGAAATGAAATTTCATTAAATGTTTTTCTGAAAATTAAGGAAATAAATGGAATATTCAGATATCATCATGCAAAAAATTATCATTCAGACTTTCCTGCTATTGAAGCTGAATTATTTGAGCAACCATTTACTTTTATGGAAAATGATTTCTTACTATCACCAAGAATAATTATTGGAGTTCAGCCAAAAAATCAGTCGTTCTTTACTGAAAAACTAGAATTTTTAGGATATGCGGGATGTCGAATTGATTGGATTCAAAAACAAATAAACCCTTGGGTCGAAATGTCTGTAAAAACAGATGGATGGATTGCCGGTAATGAATTTTTAAGTAGTAATATTAGTTTAAGAATGGGATTATCAGCACGATTTAAATAGATATATACTGCTAATAGGATAAATATAAATTATGGCTATTTCTCTTGAATAATAGTTAAGTTTGACAGGACTGTTATTCTGTTTTATTACTATCTTTTATTTTTTGTTCATATTCCCAAAGTTCTTTAAGTATTGATTCTTTCGGTATTGGTAAATACTCCTTAGTGGAGTTTTTTCCTATGTCAATTATTTTTGCAGGCTTTTTATTATTGTATTGCGGGAGCCAGTCTGCCTGTTCCTGTAACATTTTAGCTGTCAGTTTTCTAATTTCAGGTAAGTCAAGAACTGATGATGTCAGAGGATCCAGAGCAAGGGCAGCTATTAATGTTTCAGGATTTCCTTCCAGTGCTGCATTCAGACAAAGTTCCTGCACAATGATATTAGTTCTATTTAAAGCAGCAAGGGGGAGAGGCAACTCTTCTTTTAATTTAACAGGACTAAGGTTTTTTTCGATTATTTCGCAGGAAAGCTCAACAGCAGATTGTGCTGGTAAATTGGAGATCCATCCATCCTTATTTGAAATATTTCCATATCCTTTCCAGTATTTACCCGTTATAAGAGCTTCAATGACTTCCGGTCCCTGATAATTCCCCGGTGGTTTCAGGGATCCATCTTCGAACTGCATGAGATCCACATTTTCTGTTTTATTACTGATAAGCTTACAGAGTCTGTTATATGTACCTGAGGCTCCAGAGTAACCAGAAACTTTACAGTACCGATTATATGTTTTTCCTGATCGCCTGAACCAGGGAAGCAGGTCAGAAAGGTGTCCTGAACTTTCTGTAACAAAATAGCCGAAATTTTGAAGAATTTCAAATCTTACCCGGTCCCTGCTGAAATATCCCGGATCACTGAAACGCTTTCGAAAATCAGGATATAAATCCAATCCATTCTGCTCAATCTTAAGGGCCCAGGTCATATGATTGATTCCTGCAAAGAGAAATTTAAGTGAGTCTACTGGTTTGTCCAGAACCGCTGATATGAGTTTTTTTGTAATATCTACACCACTGCAAAGTCCAATATACTTGTCCCAACCCATTTTTTCCGCTGCCATGGTAAGAATAGCCATTGGATTCACAAAGTTTATTAACCAGGCATCAGGGCATAATTCTTTCATATCCTGAATTAAATTGATAAAAACAGGCACTGACCTCTGAGCCCGAAAAATACCTCCCGGAGCAAGTGTGTCGCCAATGCATTGGTCAACACCAAATGATAAAGGCGTTTTATAATCTGATTCAACCGCTTTGATTCCACCAATCCCGAAAAGAGTAATAACAAAAGCTGCGCCCTCAATAGCCTGTTTCCGGCTATCGGTAATTGTTACTCTGGAGGAAAGGTTGTTTTTTTCAATTACCTTATTAATGTAGTTTTTATAATTGGAAAGGCTGTCAAGATGGGGAGACATTAATGAATACTCCCATCCGTTAAGCGCTTTTAGTGATAATAGATCATTTAGGAGCGGTTTAGTGAAGATAAAACTACCTGCTCCGATAAATGCAAGTTTTTTCATTATTACAGTTTATCATGAAATTTATTTTAAGTTAATAATTTTGTTCTTAAAACTTCAACTTGACTCGATTGAAAATATTTATTAGCATATTGGTATAAGTTATTAGTATATGTGTATTTGAGGAGTTATATTCAATGAAAATAAAGACTTCCTTCATTCTGTTGCCTGCATCTCTTTTGGTTGTGTTTGCGGGGGTAGCCGGAATTCTCGGTCCCGCAATGATTCGGAGATGGGATCTGTCTCCGTTTATTGCATTTATTATTGTTAATGGAGTATCTTTTGGCGCATTTGTTATTATCGGAATGATACTGATGAGTAGAAAAGTACTGAAACCCATAAACAGGATTCACACAGGGATAACCAATCTTAGCAATGCTTCAGGTGATCTCTCTATAAGGATAGATATTGATACGAAGGATGAAATGGGTGATCTTGCTTTGGATATCAATATATTCCTCGAAAAGCTTAACAGCATGATAACAGAATTGAAAGCTATCGTTGATACCAGTACTGAAATAGGAGAGAATGTTGAAACCGGAACCCTGAGATCAGCTTCTCTCGGGGAAGAAGTTTCTCTTAAACTTGCTGACAATCGGGATATACTAAAAGAGCTGACTATTGTAGTACACCGAGCTTCTGATGGGGTGAACAGTGTTAGTACCCTCATGAGAACAGTTGTGAACTTAATTGTGGATATCCAGTCTGCATCTGTAGAAGAATCTACTGCAGCCATAGAGGAAATGATGGCTTCCCTGAATAATATTTCCAGGATTACAGAAGAGAAAAAGATTATATCGGACCAGCTTCTTTCCCTGTCAAAGCTGGGTGCCGAAGATATGGATAGTACAATAACATCCATACGGCAGGTATCCGGTTCTGCAGAAGTGGTTCTGGATATGATCCAGGTTATTACAGATGTAGCAGCAAAAACAAATCTGCTTGCCATGAATGCAGCGATAGAGGCTGCCCATGCAGGGAATGCAGGAAAGGGGTTTTCTGTAGTAGCCGATGAGATACGAAAACTGGCGGAAACGACAAATGAACAGGTCAAGACCATTTCCCTTTCGGTTCGGGATATTGCAGGAAAAATGAAGTTTGCAGACGATGTAACGGTAAAAACAGGAGTTTCCATTAATAAGGTCATAGAAGGGATTGAGGATGTTGCCAATGGTATGACGGAGATATCCAGCAGCATAATAGAGCTTTCTGTCGGAGGAAACCAGATTATGGAAGCGATGAATTCTTTACGGAATTCCACAGTGGAAGTAAAAGAAGGTTCTGCCGAAACAGAGACAGAAATTGGTAAGGTACAGGCCTCTATGAAATCTGTAGTTTCAAAGTCAGAAATAACCGTCGAAAATTCTGATGCAATGAATATACTTATGGGAGAAATACTGGGAGTAACAAAGAATCTTTTAAAGCATGGTAAGCATAATGCCCGGCAAATTGCAGGTATTGACCAGAGAATCCAGCAGTTTAAATCTTCCAATAAGGATCAGGAGTTTGTTATCGGATATAACGATGTACCCCCATACAGTATGAGCGGAACCGGAAATGAGGCTGCCGGGGCAGCTATTGATTTTTTCAAACAAGTGCTTGGGGAGATGGGAATAACTCAGATTCGTTACAGATCGGTACAGAATCTATCAAGAATGTATGAACTTCTCAACAGAAACGAAATTGATGCTTACACTTTGGCGACCCGGACATACGATCCTCATCCCGAATATAAATTTGTTTCACCAATTAATCCAACTATTCGCAGTGTTCCTGGTTTTCTGATGCTGAAGGAACATCCACTTGAGTTGATCAGCAGCACTGATGATCTGAAATCTCTACGTATATCAACAAAAAACGGTATGCCGTTAACCGAAACCCTTTCACATGTGGAATCAAATGTACAATTTTTTGGGGGAACTGACCCTCTTTTAGACAGTATAAAAATGATGTTAAAAAATCGGACAGATGCTGTCTATTCTCTTCTTGTTGGCGAACTTCTTTACATGGCAAAACAGCTTGGAGTGTTGGATATAGTTAAACCTGTTTATTTACCGGATCCGGAGTTGGAACTTTTTACTGTATTTTCCAATAAAGCGGCGGATCGGGACCTCGAAAGATATGAAGCATCATTTAATAAAGTCTCTGAAGAATTATCTTTCGATTCGATGCTTCAAAAGTATTTTTAATTTTTAAATTTTTCCTGATTGAATCTTAATGATTCTATACTATCAAGGAATACATTAACAATTTCCGGATCAAATTGTTTACCAGAATGTTCCATAATAAAGGGCAGAGGTTTATTCTTCTGTCTCCATATTGACTGATGAAAATGGATTTTCCAGAACCTATTCTCTTCCTGTGTTGGCTTTATTATTACCATTAATTGATGGCTAGGTGATAAAATTCACTTGACAGATAACAATATGCGAGGTAACCTGACATCAGATGTCTGATGTAGGATGTCTAAACTGGAAGATTTAGAAGGACAGTATGCTAAATAATAGTGAATCGTACTTATTAAAACCAATTGGAGGAACCCACTCCATGGTTAATCAGATAATTGAAAGAATTAAAGAAGCTCTTATAACAAAAGAACTGAAACCGGGTGATTTCCTGCCTTCAGAGGAAATATTGACACAGAAATTTGGAGTTGGAAAATCCAGTATCAGGGAAGCAATAAAAATGCTTCAGGCACTGGGTGTTGTAGAAGTAAAACGTGGTCAGGGGACTGTTGTCTGTGAAAGTATAAAAGAAGATACGATTAATCCACTTGTGTT
>DAOWEB010000066.1 GCA_030638735.1 Spirochaetaceae bacterium | reverse complement strand
CCTCTACAGTTTCCCATGGGACAATATTTGTACAGCCCATGGATGTTCGTAATGCTCTCTTGTGAGAGGGAGATGCTGTACCCTGTGATAATAGTATCTTTCTAACACCAAATGATTCTGAAGATCTGAAGATTGATCCCACATTAAAGGGTGATCTTATATCATCAAGAAAAATTTCTAAGGGGAAAACCTTTCGGTTTTTTGCTGATGTTTTGTTACCTGAAATATTTTCCTGAGTAATAAGGTCCCAATCTGCAGGTTCCTCTTTAAGATGTCTTAATAATAAGTGACGTAGACCATTATATTTTCTTAAAAGTTCTCCCTTGTTAGTTTCAGATTCCTGTGCAATGGTATTGATCTGTTTGAGTTCTTCAGAATTTAGTTCAGGTGATGATAATATAAAAGAAATGAGATCTTTTAGATATACAGGGTTAAGGCTGATGTTAGAGGCCAGATCCTGTTCAAACCCCTGCAAAAGGCGTGCAGATTTTCTCAGAGCGCTAACAGGAGGAAGCTTTGAAAGCTTCCTTATTGTTATCATAAGGCATCTTTAAGAATTATATAAATATCTTCTACTGTTATTTTTGATGGTAAAAAATTTATCATAGGAAGTTTAAATACCTGCTCAGCTACAGAAATTAAATTTTCTTTCTTTATTCCAAGTTCACTTAGGCGAACTGGAAGATTTTGTATACCGATAGACAATCTAAGAGATTCTATAACCCTGTCAGCGGCTGAAATAATAGAAAGACCGGAAATATCTTCTCCCAGAATTGGTCCCATTCTGGTTACTTTTTCCGGACAGACACGTAAACCATATTCCAGGATATAGGGTAAAAGGATAGTAGCAGTTATTGCTCTGGATGCACCAAATTGTTTGCTAATCTCTGCAGCACAGGCAGTCCCCAGACCTGTAGTACTAATAGTCAGGCCGAGAGCTGTTGAAAATCCGGCTTTTCCAGCACTTAAAAGATTTTCAGGATTATCAGGGTCTTCCAGAATAGAAGGAAGTAAATTTACAATCATACTAATAGTTTTAAGAAAAAGCATGTCAGAAATAAAATTTGAACGGATCGAAAAGAATCCTTCCACAGCTTCAAGAAAAACATCCATAAGAGTTGCAATTTTGTATTGTCTGGAAATATCCATAAAGAGTGAGGGATCAATTATTATGGCCGCAGGAGCAGCATTTTTTACTGTAACTATCTGAAGGGCCCCATTCCTTGCATCAGGTAAAATAAAATCAGGACTCAGCATAAAAGGATTTCTAAATGTACCGGAAATTTCAATGTAAGGAATTGGAAGGAGCTCCGGAGGGGTTTCTGACATAATATTATAAAAATTCCCTGTATAACTGGCCGCAACAGCTACTGCCTTTGCTGCAGAAAGAGCTCGAATACCACCAAAGCCAATAATAGCCTGAATTCTCGAAACACGTGCAATTTCAGAGGCCTTTTCAATGGTATGAGTTGTAGAATTTGGTGTAATTTCTGCAAAGGTAATTAAATCAAGATCATGTTTACGAATCTCGTCTTTTATTTTTTTAAATGCATTACTATCTACCAGTGATTTTTCAGTTACAATAAGTAATCGGTGTCCAAATGAGCTTACAATTTCTTTTAGTCTGTTTAGCGAACCATAAGAGCAGTACACTTTTGAATGTGCATTAAAAATAAGATCTTCCATATAGTATACCATAACTGAAAATTACTAAAATTCCAATTTTTTTATTAAAAATTTTGCGAAACTCAACATATAACTGTACTAAAATCTTTAAATTAACAAAAAAAAAGCAGGAGCAATAAAACTCCTGCAATAAAATATTCAATTTTTACTAGGATAAGCCAAAAACATCCAATACTGATTCTGCTACAGATTCAATAATTTTGCTGTCTATGTAGGAAGGGTCTTTTAACTTTTCTCTTACTTCTTCAATTCTGTCCATTCTTACATCAGGTGCTGTTTTAACAGTTTCCGATACAGCATACATTTCAGCCATTGCTTTTGCATCATTAGATATTTTAATTGAGTCTTTTCCACCAACATCTACAGGCTTAGAAACTTTGTCGGTTTTTTTCTGATTTGTGACAGAATTTATATGACCTAAACTGTTTATATTCATTACTACACCCTACCTTTCAATTAAACTATCGTCACCTCATGTCTTTATATTAACTCTTTTTCCTCTCATAAACAAGTAAAGAAAATTCTCCTTTAACTTTTTGTTTTAATTCCAGTGTTTCAAGGATTTCCAGAGCTGTTCCTTCAATATATTCCTCATAAATTTTTGTCATTTCTCTTCCTATAAGCAAAATTCTTTCCGGCTCCAGGTCCACGATATCTTTAACAAGCTTTATTATACGAAATGGAGACTCGTATAATAAAAAACTTTCTCCTCTATTAAGAAGTTCTTTTACTCTTTTACGTCTTTTTCCTGGTTTAGGGCTTAAAAAGCCATCAAAAGTTACTGATTTTCCTGAATTACCTGCAACACTTATTATTGCAGCAAAGGCAGAAACTCCGGGAATTGGAATAACTTCAAACCCATTGGATCGTACAATCTGAACTAAACGATTTCCGGGATCACTCAGACCGGGTGTTCCTGCATCACTGACATAGGCTATATCTTTACCTTCATTAAGAAGTTCTGAGATTTTTACTGCAACATGAGCTTCGTTTTGAGATCTGCAGCTTATCAGGGGTTTCCGAATTTCAAAATGATTTAATAGTTTAGCACTGTGCCTGGTGTCTTCACAGGCTATAGTATCTACAGATTTCAGGATTTCCAGTGCTCTGAAGCTGATATCCCCTAAGTTCCCTATTGGTGTTGCTACAATATATAATTTACCCATAAAAGGATAATAATTACTTAAATGTTTATTTACAACACCTTGAATGATAATATAATGTTATCATGATATCGTAGAGACGCCCTATAGGGCGTCTCTACGAATTGATCTATACCTAATACCTATAAAAGGATGGCAGATATCGATATTTTTATTTTAATAATTACTGGAACTGTTGTTGTTGCCCTCCTCCTACTCCTTTATATGGTAGAAAGGTATGGTGGGCGTCGTAAAGACGTTGCATGCAACGTCTCTACAGAAACACAAAAAACAACAAAATGTCCCTTATGTGGTTCGGATCTTGTGGATAACAAACGGGTTAAATCTGTTCTTTTCCCTGGAAAACCAGACAGTATGATGGAAATAAACGGTTGTCCATACTGTTTCCCTGTAAATTCTGATATTAAACGGATTTGTCCTGTATGTAAAAAAGAAGTTCCAAAAGATGGTCACGTTATTGCCAGAGTGTTCATAAAACCAAATAAAAAACATGTCCACGTATTGGGTTGCACAGGATGTTATAAACGTAAAACCCCGCTGTAGGGACACGGGTAACAATTGTATACATGACGTAGGGGACGCAGATCTGCGTCCCTTACAAAAGACAGATGTATACATAAATACATCAAAGTATTATTATACACATATGGTAACACAGGAAATGATTAAAAAAATTCCCAAGGTAGAATTGCATGATCACCTAGATGGAAGCGTACTGCCCCAGACTATTATAGAGCTGGCGGAGAAATACAAGGTAGAATTACCTGAAAATAATGCAGATGCACTTGCAAAATGGTTTCAGAGAGGTTCTGATCGAAAGAGTCTGGCTCTGTACCTGGAAGGTTTTAGTGTAACTCTTTCAGTTATGCAGACAGAAGAGGCTTTGGAGAGAATTGCCTATGAACACCTTGTAACTCATAGCAAAGAAAATGTAGTTTATTCTGAAATTCGTTTTGCCCCAATTTTAAACCAGCAGAAAGGACTCAATCTTGAAGCAGTTGTTGCAGCTGTCCTTAAGGGTCTGGAAAGAGGTAAATCTGAAACAGGTGTTGATTTTGGTTTAATTCTTTGTGCAATGAGAGATCAGGATATGAAAATTTCTCTTGAAATTGCTGAGTTGGCAGTTGCATTCAGAGACAGAGGAGTTGTTGGCTTTGATATAGCTGGTGATGAGAATGGTCATCCTCCAAAGAAACATCTTGATGCATTTCAGTTTATAAGAAATAGAAACTTTAATATTACAATACATGCAGGAGAAGCTTTTGGTATTGAATCTATCTGGCAGGCTCTTCAGATATGCGGCGCCCATAGAATAGGTCATGCCACAAGACTTATCGAAGATATTACATTTCAGGGAACAAGAATAGAAAAAATGGGATCTTTAGCTAATTTTATCCGTGATAAACGAGTTCCTATGGAAATTTGTCTCTCTTCCAATGTTCAGACAGGTGCTACAAAAAACTTTGATGAGCATCCCTTTCATGTTTTTTACAGAAATGGTTTTAGAGTTTTTCTATGTACCGATAACAGACTTATGAGTAATACCAGTTTAACTAAAGAGATGGAAATAGCTGTAAAGCATTATAATTTAAATTTAAGGGATCTTGAAAAACTGACCCTAAATGCAATGAAATCTGCTTTTATTCATCATGATGATCGAATTCGTATTATTTATGATATTATTAAACCTGGATTTGCAAAGTTGAGGAATGAAACAAATCCTAACGGCTAGCAGCCCCGCGATGGTTACTGAGTAGCGACGCAGTCGTGTATCGAAGTATCGTGACTTATTACCTAATAATATGAATATGGCATTATCTCTGTAAATTTTACAGTGATTTTTACTTTTGATTTATATCCCCCTGCATCCAGTGTGGTGTAGGGAGGTTCACCTAAAAGTACTCTGCAGCTAATTTCTCTTGGTTTATTTGTACTTCTTATACGGAGATAATTTCTAAGAGCTTCCTTAATACCTGCTTTAATTGATTCTATTCTATTTTGATGTCCTGAAAAGGCAGAAACCACTCCAATCCCTTGTGCATCCGGGAATATATTGCTTTCCCATAGTTTTAATCTGGTAACTTGTGAATCGTCCAGAAAATAACGAACCTGCATAGATAGTTTTTCATTTCTAAACCATGTATCAATTACTTCCAGTTTTTTATCACCCCATTTTATTGATGCAATAGGGGTTACTTCCAGGGATTCATTTACTTTTCTGGATAGATCAAGGGGTGTGTATTTTACAGTGAACCCATATATCATACCTGAAATAATCCACACCGCATCTTCCAGGGTACGGCGATAGATTTCATTTTTATTTAAATATGGATTTTCATTTTTATTAAGAGCAGGGATTGTATCAGTAACTTCAGTCCATATATCCAGATCTATAATACCATCTTCAGCAGTATAAGCATATAAATCCAAACTGGAAAAAATAAACAGTAATACTAAAATAAGATATAGATATCTTTGTCTATACATAAAGGGGGCGGATTAGTTCCGCCACACACCTCCCGGACCTTTGTGCTTAAATGAGTCAATAGGATTTATTCCCAGGCGAATTATAAAATAGAGATAGGCAAATCCAAAACCTGCCAGATGAGTAAGATGGGCAACCCCGATTCTTGAACTTGTAATCTGGCTGAAAATTTCAATAACTGTGTAACCAATTACCAGGAGAGGAGCTCTTACAGGGAATATCCCCATAATATATATTTGTGCATTAGGGAAATATACAGCGAATGCAAATAGAACTGCAAAAATTGAACCTGAAGCACCTAGTAAAATTACATTATATGATCCTGTAAGGTAGTAAATTACAAATGAGAGGATTCCTGCTAAAACTCCTGTTAGAAGATAAAAGAGCAGAAATTCATGACTTCCAATTCTTCTTTCCACCTGCATACCAAAGAAAAATAACCCCAGCATGTTAAAAAGTATGTGGGAAAATCCTCCATGGGTGAACATATAGGTTACAAACTGCCAGATATAAAATTTTTGAATGACTAGCCCTGGAATCATTGCAGTGTACAAAACTGATCTGGGATAAATGTATCCCATCATATAGAAAATGATATTTATTCCAATCAAATAGAAAGTTACTGATGAGAAGGTGTATGGGAATGGTCTGTTTAATATTGAATTCTTCATTTATAGAAAATAGGGTTTTTTCCTCTTTCGGTCAATGATAAACTAAAACTATTGAATCATTTTATAAAATTTTGCAGCATATAAATAATCAGATCCGAGGCTTCCGACTTTTTAAAATTGTCTGATATAGTTTTTGAAGAAATATCCAGCAGTTCCTGTGCTCTTGTTTTTGCCTCTTTCAGTGCACCTGAAGAGGTTATCAAATTTATTGCTTCATTTATTTCCGCTGCAGCTTTTTCAAATCCTTTTTCTTTTGCTGATTTAAAAAGAGCCTCTAATTTAGAGAGATCTTCAGGATTCTTTTTGAGATGATATATAACAGGAAGGCTTTTTTTCCCTTCAACAATATCATCTCCTCTTCCTTTACCGGGATTCCCTTCTGTAAGATTTATGACATCATCCATTATCTGGAAACCTACTCCCATATTTTCACAAACACTGCCGAGAAGTTCTGCCTCTTCCGGACTTCCACCCCCGGCAATAACACCAGCCTGGGCTGCCAGTCTTGCGAGAGCACCTGTTTTAAATCGGCACATCTGTTCATATTCGGCCGGTTCAGGAATAATTGGACTGTTATGCCACAATATATCAAAACCCTGACCCAAATGCAGGCGTCGCATATTTTCGGAGTAGTACTTATATAGCAAAAGTTTTTGGGATTCCTTTAGGTTGGAACTGTCAATTAAGGATGTGGGAAGGTAGTAGAGCAGGTTCCCTGCATTAATGGCAAAATCATCTCCGTATATTAGATGTACCGCCTTACCTCCTCTTCTCCATTCTGACTTATCTTCAATATCATCAATAACGAGACTACCGTTATGGGGGAATTCCACCAAAGGAGTAAGTTTCAGGGCAGAATTTCCTCCTCCAACAAGTTCACATGAGAGGAGCATTAAAACAGGACGCCACCTTTTCCCGCCTCTGTTTAATAATTCCCTGGCTGGTTCACAAAATGCATCATACTCTTCCATTTTTCCAATAGGGTCTATCTGTCCGGATATGGTTGTTACCCAATCATAATTAATTTTGACCGGGAAAGCGTTTCTTAGTTGCTTTTCGATCTTTTGCAGTCTATCATTGTACATCTCTTCCACAGTTAAGAGATATCCATAAGCATAAGGAAAAGTCAATATGCGTGATAAACCAGATCATTATTCATTACAGGCACAAAGGGAAGGTTATCCTGCAAGATCTGTATATAAACTAAAGGAAATTGATGAAAAATTCAGGATAATTAAGAAAGGGAACAATATAATTGATATTGGTGCTTCCCCTGGAAGCTGGACTCTTTATGTTTGCAGAAAACTAAATGGATCGGGGTCTATTACAGCAGTAGATTTAAAAGCTCTGGCGACCGGGCTTAACTGCAGGAATCTTAAGTTTTTTAAAGATGATGCTTTTTCAAAGAGTTTTCAGGAAACTGCTGTAAAAACAGGTCCTTATGATTCTGTTATAAGTGATGCTGCACCTTCCACAACAGGAAACAGAACAGTAGACACAGGTAGATCCTATAACCTTGCGGAGGATGTTTTGAATTTTGCTCTTAAGAATTTAAAACCCCAGGGGAATCTGGTAATAAAAATATTTCAGGGTGGGGATGAACATCAGCTGCTGGATATTATGAAGGGTACATTTAAAGTTGCAAAAATTTTTAAACCAAAGGCCAGTAGAAAGGAATCCTTCGAGGTCTTTTTAGTTGGAACAGGCAGGATATGAATGTGTATAACAGGATATTGCCAGTAGGGAACAGGCATGCCTGTTCCTTACTGGCATTTATTATATTTCTAATACTCTCCTCCTGTAAAACATCCCCTGATCTAATCGAAACAGATCCTCTTCCTTCAGATATTACAACACTACAGGAATTATCAGAAACACAACAGCTTCTGGTGGAAAAAGCACATCAAATTATTGGTGTGGAAGAACTCTTTGTTAATAATAGATCTTTTACTATGGATTGTTCCGGAACTGTAATGGCTATCTACTGGTATGCAGGGATTGATCTTTCCCAGGCGTTTCCCGGTTATTCGGGTGGTGGGACTGAGCGAATATATAAATTTCTACGGGATAAAGAACTTCTTTACCAAACAGAGCTTCCAAAACCTGGTGATATAATTTTTTGGGACAATACTTTTGATAAAAATGGTAATGGAAAACTGGATGATTATCTTACTCATATGGGAATGGTTGTAAGTACAGATAGTGATGGTAACATTGAGTATATTCATGAAAATTATCGTAAGGGAATAATCCTGGCAAAAATGAACCTCTACAAACCGGATGAGTATTATGAAATTATTGATGGAGAAAAAATAATACTAAATGATCCTATGAGAATGAGGGGATCTCCGGAATCCAAGGACTGGCTTTCCAGTCAACTTTATACTGATTTTGGAATGGGGTATTTGTTGAAATAAATATTGAAATTTGTAATTTATCGGTTTTTCAGACGCGATAAATCGCGCCTCTACGTGGAAACTGTTATTTCTATACGATCAAAAACTTAGACTATCCAATTCATTTTCTGTGCTGTCGGGGATTCTGATAAAAACCTTATTTGGTAAACAGGCATTCCATTCTCCGGATTTATTTAGAGGAGAGGCTTGAACACAAAGCTTATCCCTGCAGGGAGAATCCTCTACAAAAACTTCTGAATCTAATATTTTTATTTTGGTAATACCCAGTGGTCCTTCGACTTCGATTGTACGATCTGTGTTCAGCATATATATGTATGTTTCCCCTGCAGCTTCAATTGTTACAGATTCTGCTGTACCGCTACCGCTATATGCAGAGACAGAAACTAACACAATTACTACCAGATAAATAAATATGGATATATAGTCAATAATTTTAAGTTTCACAGGTTAACACTAGAAAAATGACCGTTATGAGTCAAGTAGGGGCAGTCCTCGGGAGATCGCCAGATCCCCTGAGTGGCTGCCCTTACGATGTATAAATAATTATTTTTTTATAACGCCTTTGTAAGCACCCTGTTAAGTCGTTTTACAAATTCTGCAGGTTTTTTAAGTTCCGCACCTTCCATGAGCATTGCCTGTTCCAGAAGCAGGAAGCTTACATCATTAATAAAATCTTTATCTGTTACAGACTCGAGTTTTTCTACAATTTCATGGGTAGGATTAACTTCCAGAATTGGAGCTGCTTCCGGTGCATCCTGTCCCATAGATTTAAGCATCTGCTGCATTTGAACTGTAGGATCATTTTCATCTGCTACAATACATGAAGGAGAATCACTTAGGCGTTTGGATGCAACAACGTCTTTAACCTTGTCCCCAAGAGCATCTTTTATCTTTTTAAGAAGGGGTTCCACTTTTTTTTCTGTTTCTTCGTCAGAATCAGATTTAAAATCATCAGCTGTTCCGCTTTTATTAACAGATTTCAGTTCTGTGTCTTTATATCTGCCAATAGATGGTATTACGATTTCATCAATTTCATCACTCATAATAAGAACTTCAATACCCTTTTTTACGTATCCCTCAATAAGAGGGGAGTTTCTAAGGGTATCTTCATTTTCACCTGTAATATAGTAGATACTTTTCTGATCATCTTTCATTCGTTCTTTGTATGCGGCAAGGCTGGTCCAGCCTTCAACTTCTGTAGATTTAAATCTGATCAGTTCAAGTAGAGCATCCCTGTTGGTAAAATCAGAGTAAAGTCCTTCTTTAAGAGGTCTGTTGTACTGTTCTATGAACTCGATATATTTTTCCTGGTTTCCTTCAGAGAGTTTCTGAAGTTCACCAAGCACTTTTTTTACAGAAGCGTTTTTAATGTTCGTAAGAACTTTATTTTGCTGAAGTATCTCTCTGCTCACATTTAATGGAAGATCTTCAGAATCAATAATACCCCTTAGAAACCTGAGGTATGTAGGCATAAGCT
>DAOWEB010000240.1 GCA_030638735.1 Spirochaetaceae bacterium | reverse complement strand
TGGATGAACTTTTTCAGCTCAAATAATGGAGTGCTGAATACCATTCTTTCTTTATTAAGCGAAGGCGGCAAAGTTAAAATATCCTGGCTGGCAAGTGTTCCTTTAAACACTATCTCCATGCTCGTTGCATGGACCTGGCAGCAGGTGGGAATTTCAATGGTTCTCTTTTTAATGGGGCTGACTACAATTCCCAATGACCCCATTGAAGCTGCTATTATAGATGGAGCAAATCAATGGCAGACATTTGTCCATGTAATATTTCCAATGCTAAAACCTATTACCACTATTGTTATTACACAGGCCCTGGTTAATTCATTTAAAACATTTGACCTGATCTATGTAATAACAAGAGGAGGGCCTTACCGCTCTTCGGAGACACTGGCAGTAACTATGTACAGGGAAACTTTTACAATGTTTAATCTTGGTTATGGTTCTGCTATCTCTGTAATACTCTCAGTAATAATCATTGGAGTTTCAGGTTGGTATGTTAGAAATCAAATGTCCCGTGACATGCTTCATTATTAGGAATAAAAATGAAAAATAAAACAAATATATTAATACATAGTATTCTGATATTCCTGGTAATTATATGGCTTTTGCCGATATACAGCAGTCTTTTAGCCGCATTTAAAAGTGTGGAAGAGTTCGTGAATACACCCTTCTACAGCCTTCCGGAGAAGTTTGCTTTCATTCAGAATATCAAGCTGACATTATCGGAATACAGACTTCATGTACATATAATAAGCTCTGCCTTTTATTCAGTCCTTGGTGCATCCATTGCCATTTTGTTTTCTTCCATGGCTGCCTATAGTTTGATCCGCTTAAAACCCAGATTTAATTTTCTCCTTTTTATTATAATCTACAGTGGAACAATTTTTCCTTTTCAGATGTATCTGATCCCTCTTCACCGTATGTTTAATTCAATGGATCTCTATAATACAAGAGCCGGTATGATTTTAATTTATACAGCCATTACAATCCCTTTCAGTCTTTTTGTATACCGCGGGTTCTTTACTACCATTCCAAAGTCCATAGAGGATGCAGCAACTATTGACGGATGTGGACCAATAACAACATTTATCAAAATTTTCCTGCCTCAGGCAGCAGCACCTACAGCAGTAATTGCTCTTTTCCAGATGGCATGGATCTGGAATGATCTTCTGTTTGGGCTGGTACTGAGCCGCTCGGAAAATGTGCGGCCAATTATGGTTGGAATGGCTGCAATGTCGGGAGTTGGAGGCGGAAGCAGAGCATTGCAGATGACAGGGGTAGTTATAACATCTGTCCCGACAATACTTCTTTTTATATTTCTTAAAAAACATTTTATATCCGGTATGTCATCTGTGACATCAATGAAGTGAGGAATACAATGAAAATAAAAGAAATACTGGAACTTCATCACAGCCATCTTGATCTGGGATATACTCATCCTCAGCCGGTACTATGGCATCTTCAGTATGATTTTATTGAGCAGGCTGTAAAATTTTTAAAAGACACTGAACACTGGCCTGAACTATCACGCCCAAAATGGACCTGTGAAGTTACATCCCAGGTGACTGAATGGCTTCGCTATGCCGAAGATGAACAAATAGAGGCATTCAGGAGATTTGCTGCTGAAGGAAGAATTGGTTTTGGAGGATTACAATATAACTCAACTCCTTTGTGCAATCATGAACAGATGCTTCGGCAGCTGAAACCTGTAATACAATTACGAAAACAATTTGCAACCGGAATAAAATCGGCCATTCAGCATGACGTTAATGGTATTCCCTGGAGCTCCGGTGATCTTTTACTGGATTGTGGTATAGATACTTTGATAATGGGAATTAATGAACATCAGGGAGGTGCCCCTCTGAGCCGTCCTCTGGTGTTTAGGTGGCAGACTCCTTCCGGGCGGGAGATACGTGTAATGAATGGGGAGCATTACACAATGTTTGATCAGCTTTTTAATACAACCCGGGCAGATATCAGTGAGATGGAGATAGGTGTGCAGAAATATCTTGATCGTCTTGAAAAGCAGGAATATCCCCATGATTTTATTTATCTTACAAGTACTAATATCCCTGTTTGTTGGGATAACAGCCCTCCCAACCCAGAGGTTGCAGTCCTGATTAAGAAATGGAATGATGCAGGGAAATTACCTGTTGTCCGTTATGTAACACCGGATGAATTGAGTACACGAATTGCTTCACTTGAAAATCTCCCCATCTATAGTGGAGACTGGACAGATTACTGGAATTTTGGATGTGCCAGCTCTGCTTATGAAACTGCTCTTAATAGAGGTACGAAGGAACGGCTTTTTTTAGCAGATTTTTTAAATGGTGTAAGCGGCTCCCGCCACCCTGCATCAAGTGATGCCAGAGAAAAAGCATGGAGTCAGATTAATATATATGATGAGCATACCTGGGGTAACGATGAATCCATGGATTATGATCATCCTGAAACCAGGAGCCAGTGGACCTTAAAGTCCTCACCAGCATATGAAGGCCGGTCATTGAGCGAATATACCCTTGTTCATGAACTGGAGCTTTTTACAGGTAATAATGAGCAGTCAAATACTCTTGAGGGGGTGCTGCTGATTAATCCCGGCCCTGAGTTCAAAACTATTGTTTTTCCTGTCCCTGAAAAATGGAAAAAAGAAGGGAAAAAACTGGGTACTGCCAGGTACAGGTATGATGAACAGCTCTGCAATACTGTTCCGGAAGAGTCTTCTTTATATTCCTTCGATCTCGAAGGGTACAGCTGGGCAAAGATACCATTTTCTGACTTGAAGAAATACTCAGCTTCCGGATTATGCAGCAGCGGGGAAAAAATAATAGATTCTATTACCGATATGAACGGCTTTGATGAAATTGTACAAAAAGAAAAAGTGGCTCACTATATTGAATCCCCTTTTTATAAACTGGAATTTAATCCACTGACTGGCAGAATATTGAGTCTGATAGATAAATCCATGAACCGGGAGATTATAGATACAGAGAATGACTATGGTTTTTTCCAGCTTATCAGGGAGATCCCGGATCCGCAATTCGATGGAACCAGAACATCTTATTATGAGCGGGATCTTATAAAAATGCGCAGAAATGAAACCTGCTGGAAAACTGACTGGAAAGCCCATAGAGAAACACCAGGAAAGCTGAATAGTTTTGATATTGTAGAAACAGAAGAAGGAATTGCCCTGATAAGGCGTTATTCTCTTACTGGAATAAAAGACCTGGAGCAGACGATCACACTTCCTGGAGATAAACGGACATTGGAATTAAAGACCGTTTTTATCAAAGAAGATATTCGCGACCCTGAAGCTTTGTATTTTTCTTTTCCTCTAAATCTGAGTGCAGGATGGAGCGGGGCATTTGATACTGCTGGAACTCATGTCAAACTTGACGAGGAGCAACTTACAGGGAGCTGCAGAGACTGGGTTACTGTTGAAACATATGCTTCCATTTACGATGATGACTGCAGTGTTCTGCTGAGTACCCCTGATGCTCCTATGGTGATGTTTGGAGATTTTAATTACGGCAGGAAAAGTGAGATTATTCCAAGGAATATAAAACCCCTGCTTCTATCATGGCCGATGAATTCATACTGGCAGACAAATTTTCGTGCAAGCCAGCCGGGGAAAGTAGAATTCCATTACACGATCAGAACAGCAGAGAGTTTTTCAGCTGTCCAAAGCCGTATAAAGTCTAAAAATTTATCTTTTATTGCTCATCCAATTGTAAAGTGCAGTCAAATGGAAAATGGATGCTTTTTGAAGGTAATGGGAGATGATATTGAACTTCTTCATTTGAAAAGGGGCGAAGATGGAGATGGTTATGTTTTCAGATTGGTGAATCATAGTCTGGAAGAGAGAACAGCCGGTATTAATATTCCAGATAAAATTATTTTGAAGGCTTTTGAGTGCTCTCCTTTTGAAAACCCCGGGAAAGCATTACTGCTCATAGATGGGAAGCATGTTCTAAATATGACTGGAAGAAGAATAGCCACAATAAAGATTATTGTAAAGGATAATATATGACAGGAAGAGAACGTATTTTAACAGCTTTGAATCATAAAGAACCGGATAAACTTCCTATGGATTGCGGGGCAATGCGATCTACAGGAATTAGCGGTATGAGTTACAATAGTCTCAAAGAATACCTCGGTGTTACCGGTGGAAGCACTAAGATGTACGATGTTATGCAGCAGCTTTGTATTCCTGAGGAGTGGTATCTCGACAGGTTTGAGATTGATGTTATTGATTTTGCCCGTGCTTTTGCAGATAATCCGGAGGATTGGCAGGACTGGGCACTTCCTGATGGTTCACAGGCGCTGTTTCCGACCTGGCTGAATATAAAAAAGGAAGGCAACGAGTGGGCTTGTCGGGACAGGGATGGAGATATGCTTGCCCATATGCCTGAGGGAGTTGCGTATTTTTCACAGAACTACTGGCCTCTGGCTGGGAAGCAGAAAGATGATTTTTCTGACCTTGATACTTACATGAAGAAAAACGCATGGGCTCACCTGTCAGATCCCTTGTGGAAAAACGCAGAACGTCCCGCTTTTTTTAGCCTCTTGGAGAATAAAGCTGCGGAACTAAAATCTAAATCAAATAGGGCAGTGATGATGGGCTTTGGTGGAAATCTTTTTGAAAATGGGCAGTTTCTTTACAGGACAGATGAGTTCCTTGTCAATTTGCTTATTGAACCTGACAATATGAATAAAATGCTGGATAAGCTTTTGGAAATGCATTTGGAGACCCTGGAGAAGGTACTTGACGCAATTGGAAATTCTGTTGACATTATCATGTTTGGAGATGATCTGGGTACTCAATCTGCGCCAATGATAAATCCTGATCTTTACAGGGAGGTGTTTTATCCAAGGCATAAAAAAATGTTTCAAATGGTTAAAGACCGGACGGATATGAAGGTTTTTCTTCATAGCTGTGGTTCTGTTAAGCAATTCTTACCCGATCTTATAGATGCCGGTTTAGATATAATAAATCCTGTACAAACCACTGCAGCAGATATGGATCCTCTTGAACTTAAGAAGGAATTTGGGAAAGATCTTGTTTTCTGGGGAGGGGGCGTAGATACACAACATCTCCTTCCTAATGGGACTCCGGATGAGATCCGGAATAATGTAAGAAGGAACGCAGAAATTTTAATGAAGGATGGGGGATTTGTCTTTACTCAGATTCATAATATTGTTACAGGAGTTCCCCCTGAAAACATTGTGGCAATGTACGAGGAAGCCAATAGTATACGATACTAGATCAATAGTACTCTACGTTTACGGACTTGAGTATCAAAATATTGGCTGTTTATTGTACGTTCCGAGCTGTCAGATTCTAAACTGATATTCTTGTTACCGGATCCGATTACGTATTTGACTTTGACATATAAGTGGTGTATATTATTGGTGACATCAGGAGGCATCAAAATGACAAGAATGACTGTATCGTTGGATGAACGGATAGTTTCTGAGGCCCGGGACCTGTTAAAAACAAAAACAAAGAGAGAAACCATCGAAACAGCACTAATTGAAGTAATAAAAGAGAAAAAACGAGAGAAAGCCCTTATGCACTGTGGAGAGATTGAACTGGATGTTGATCAGCAAAGGTTAGCTGCTTATAGAGAAGGTGTATGAAGCTTGTTGACAGCTCTGCCTGGATTGAGTATTACCGTAAAGATGGAAAGAAGGAATACAAAAATTCTATTTCCAGTGCCATCCGTAGTAATGTAGCAGCGGTAAATGGTGTAATTCAGCTTGAACTACAGGTCTTTACAAAAACAGAGTCTGAATATAATGCGATTTCCTCTGATTTTTATGCCTTTCATAACCTGGAACTGAATGAGAAGGTTTTCCAAAAAGCATCGGAGATGGGATTCAATCTAAGAAGAAAAGGGATCACTATTCCGTTAGCAGATCTGATAATTGCAGCTAATGCAATAGTTACTGAAAGTGAGTTAATACATTTTGACAAGCATTACGTATACATAGCAGAGCACTATCCCCTTAAGCTTGTGAGTATTGTTATCTAATTAGTGTTTACCACGTTAATATTAGGATGTACTTAGTTGCCGGAGAGGATATGAGTGATTTATTAATAGGAATAGACATTGGCGGTACAAAATGTGCCGTTGTCCTTGGCTCAAATGTGAAAGGAAGTGCTGTTATTCCTGGAAATACTGTGCCGAAAATACTGGACAGGATTGAATTTCCGACAAAAACTGAAGAGGGGCCGGAGCAGGCAATTATTAGTATTGAAAATGCTGTTAAGGATCATCTTCATAAGCCGAAGGTGAACGGAATCAGATCTATTGGAATAAGCTGCGGAGGTCCCCTGGACAGTAAAAAGGGGATAATTCTTTCTCCTCCCAATCTTCCGGGTTGGAACAATATTACAATTGTCAGCCGACTTAAAAAGAAATTCGGAGTCCCTGTTGCTCTGCAGAACGATGCCAATGCATGTGCTCTGGCCGAATGGAAGTGGGGAGCAGGGAAGGGGTGCAGGAATATGATTTTTCTGACCTTTGGCACAGGTCTTGGAGCGGGTCTTATTCTGGATGGTCGTCTCTATTCCGGGACTAATGATATGGCTGGCGAGGTGGGGCATATCCGTCTTGAGAATGATGGTCCTGTTGGCTATGGTAAAAAGGGTTCTTTCGAGGGATTCTGCAGCGGCGGAGGAATTGCTCTTTATGCAGAAGAGAAAATCCGAACATGCGGCGGCAGGTCTTCAGATTTTTGCAAAGAGTTTGCAGGGGGCAAACCTGTAACAGCCAGAGATGTATGCATCTATGCTTCCAAAGGGGCTGAAGTTTCTCTGGGGATCCTTGAAAGTAGTGGTCGGCGTCTTGGTATGGGACTTTCTATTCTTATAGATATACTGAATCCTGAGCGGATTGTAATTGGTTCTATTTTTACCCGGTGCGGGGAATATCTAAAACCCTCAGCGGAATTGGTAATTGATAAAGAAGTTCTTGAAGCAGCAGGTCGCGTTTGTTCAGTTGTTCCTGCTTTTTTGGGAGAAACTATTGGTGATTATGCCAGCCTGGGTGTTTCACTTAATGCTTTAGATAACAGCTGACTCTCTTACAACCATTTCCGGAATAATTTTATGTTCAGGTTTAGGTTTTTCCGGATTCTGTATCATCTCAAGGAGTTCCAGAGCAGCAATCCTGCCAATATCTTTAATGTTCTGGGAGACAGTGGTTAAAGGTACTCTGCAAAAGGAGGATAATTTGATATCGTCATAGCCAATAACAGAAACCTGATCCGGTATAGATATTCCCATCTCCAGTAGTTTTGTTATTAACCCGATTGCAACATTATCATTTGTCACAAATATAGCTGTCTCTATCTCTGAAAGAGTATTTCTTATTGCCAGGACAGAGGCTGTCTCATATCCCTGCTCATAGGTATTAATATTTTCATAATGGATAATATTATCCCATTTAGAAAAATTATCTTTAAAACCCTGGACCCGTTGATCAATTGTTTGATGTTTAAAACCAGTAATTAAAATATTGGAAGGTCTGTTTATTCTATTAAAGAAGTCAGCTGCAAGTTTCCCTCCCTGATAATTATCACAGCATATATATGCTATGCCTTTTTCTTTTGGAAAAATATTTATTAGGAGGAAAGGGATCTCTGAAGCCTGCAGCAAATCTATGGATTCAGAATTATCCGATACAGGGGCAAGAATAATTCCATCAACACGGCTGCTGATCAGCTGCTGCACAAGCTTTAACTCTTTATCTTTATTCCACTTGGAGCTTGAAATCTGCATGGAATATCCAGCCTGGCTGATTATCTGATCAAATCCATCTGCGACTTCAATAAAAAAAAAGTTGGCAAGTTCCTCAATGATAATACCTACTGTTTTTCTTGGAGAACCGGCCAGGCTCTGGGCAAGATTGTTTGGTACAAAAGAGTGTTTTTTAATAATCTGCAGAATTTTATCTTTGGATTCAGGTTTTACCTTTGGAGAGTTGGAAAGAACCCTTGAAACAGTTGCTTTTGATACACCTGCTTCTTCAGCAATATCTGCTATTGTCATCTGTTTCTTTTTCATACAAAAAGATGATTTTCCAGAATCATGCAGAGAGTATGATAAACTGGAAGATGAAGCTCCTGTACTTTGTAGGTTTCAGTTTCTTCTATCTTGATACATATATCACATAGTTCCGATAACCTGCTCTCTTTTTTTCCGGTCATGGCAAATGTTTTTAATCCAAAAGCTTTTGCCGCTATAACTGCAGCAACTACGTTTTTAGAATTGCCTGATGTTGAAATACCCCACAGGAGATCATTTTTTTCCCCCAGACCTATTACTTGCTGAGCAAAAATCAGGGAAGGATCTACATCGTTCAGGAAGGCTGTATTCAGGGCGCTGGGGGAGCTTAATGAGATTGCTGGTATTCCCTGTTGTAGAAGCTGTCCCATTTTTATACCGGTTTCACCACCTGTTGTCTCCAGGGATTTTTTTTGTTTTTCTGTTAGCGATCTGGGATGTAGGAATCCCTTCATTAGTTCTCCCACTATATGATCCGCGTCTGCTGAACTTCCTCCGTTTCCGCAGATAAGGAATTTATTTCCATCTCCTGCTGTTTTTATTAGAAGTTCTGCAGCTCCTTTTATATCTTTTTTGCTCTTTGACAGGGCAGGGTAACGGAGTAATAAATCGTTAATAAAATAATCTGTACTCTTCTTTTTATTCATATAATTATCCCTGATCCTTTAATCTTTGATAAAGATGAAGCAGAAAGTCTCTATTGTCAATTGAAGTATAGTCAATAGGACAGCCCATTCTGTTAAATGTTTTCATAAAACGAAGGTAGTAGGCCGGGTTGTCTATTGGTGGTTCTCCTTTTGACCAATCCCATGTTTCCTTTTGAAGGTCGACAACATGGATGGCGCAGTTTCGTATGTCAGAACCACTTCTTTGGGCGATATTCCGGGCCATAGAGAGGGATTTTTCAAAGATCATGGGAGACATTACCGCAGAACCTATGGAAAGATATACTCCCCCTTCCAGTTCCGATACTGAGTTTGCAAAGGAAAGGAAATCTCTTTCTCCACAGCGCCCTACAGCCGTTCCCCTATTGGCATGATGAGTGTAGATTATATCGTGTCCGAACATCGGGTGGCTTGTAAAAGGGATCCCCTGTTTGAAAGATCTTCCCTGGATACTGTAATCGGAGAAGGGGTGTCTTATTTCAAGCCATCCGGGGTTTAAGTGTTCCGCCTGAATAAGTTCCAGATAGTCTGCCGCTGCTGCCCGTTTCCATAACGGAGTATCATTCTTTTTACCCTGAATTATATTCATTAAGTACGATTCTGAAGGGATTTCAAGTCCTTCATTGCTGATCATGGCTCCAACAGCTTCCCCGTATCCCAGTCCCAGGTAGGCTCCTGCCATCAGGGCAAGGTTAATATAGAGTCCTGTTTCTTCCCATGTGCCGAATTTCCCTTCGCTAACATTTGCTCTTACATCTTCGGAGCTTATGCCCTGATAGGCGAACTCCCAGTCATGTATAACTCCGGCGCCGTTTGTTGCCAGATGGGTAAGCCATCCCTCTTCAACCAGGGAGGCAAGTACCTTTCCCAGGCCGTTTTTGATTGTATGGGCACCAAAGGCAAGTATTACAGCCCTGTTGTTTTTTCGTGCTTCCCTGATCTCCCCTGCAATCAGATTCAGGCGTTTTTTCCCCTCCTTATCAAGGGGTTTTGCCCTGTCTCCGGGTTGCACGCAGGTTTCCTTAATGTTTACTTTGCTTAACCTGGATTCCAGGGGATAGTTGTTCATTTTGTACCTGTCAAAGGTTTTCACCGATTATACCTCCCATTCCAGATATTCACTCAATACCGGAACCCAGGAGAAGTCGGGTATAAGGGCCTGGGCTCCACCCAAAATAAGTCGCGATCTTTTTTCAGGGTTTATACCAAATCTTTGTTTTTCGTCACTAACCAGACCTATTCTTGTAAACCCTCTTTTTGCTGCTTCCCTCATTTCTACAGGGCCGTCTCCAAACACATAACACTCCTCTGGTTTTATATCAGAAGGAAGATCTTTTACAATATTTTCAATAACAACACGTTTGGGGTCCCTGGAAACGTTTCCCACAGAGCCGAAAATTCCTCCGTTAAAGTAAGTGTCATAGCCAAGAACAGAGGCTTCTCTGCGGACATCTTCCTGGTCCGTACCGCTTGCCAGATAGATCAATACATTCTTCTCTTTTAGAGATTCAAGAAATTGAAGGGCTCCCTTCATGGTTACATCATTTAAATTAAGCAGCCCCTTCATAAAAAGTTCAACTCGCCCGGAAACCATCTCTAAAAGTTTTTCATTGTAGATATTTTTGTATTCAAAAGGAGTTAAAACTTTATTGACTGAAATATATCCGAAGGATATTACCATATCTCTAAGGTGATGCATCTGGATAATTGTCTGGATACCTGTGGTTTTTTCTATCATTTCAGTGACTTCTGTATCAATTTTATCCAGTTCCTCCATGGAAACTGTATTTATAGAACTTCCAAGGACAGCTTGCATGGAGGTTTCTTTCATAATGGGTTCCCATCCCTGCCTCAAGGTTGAAATTGTTCCGTCATGATCAAAGATGACTACTTTGGGAAGGCTTGTCTTTTTAAGATTGATAAGTTCAATAGCTGTGTTCTTGAAATACTCAGCATTTCTGCTGTCTTTTGCCAGTTCCGGGTTATATCTGTAATCAGGGGAGGCTCCCATTTTCAACACTTCCTCTGTCGTGGGGTGTCCGGTTTCAAACAGTTTTGTTACCGAAACATTGGCCGACAGATTACCCATATGCAGACTCTCTTTCAAAGAACTTCCGGTTGCCAGGCTAAGGGTCAGTCCCGAAAGGAAGGCGTCTCCGGCACCTACAGTGTCTATCTGGCCTATGAGATTAATTCCTGGTTCCTTAAAAATCTCTCCATCCTGATTTACTGCAATTGCACCCTCTTCTCCCAGGGTAACCACCACAGGTTTCTTCCAGTAGCTGTGGAGCCACTTTACAAGGGTGTTATTATCCTTAAGAGTTTTATCATTTTTATTGACATTTCTGTATAGATCTACGGCTTCATGGATATTGAGTTTTCTTATACTTCTGTCGTATACATTGTTTAAATGGCGGCAGTCACTGATCCATAGACATTTATCTTCATTATTTTCTATCAGTTTAGAGAGGCCGGCCTGGAAAAATTCATTATGATAACCATGAATAATCTGTTCATTGATTATAACAGCCTGATAGCTGTCAATGTTAGATTCAAGATCATTCAGCAACGATTCCGTTATATGGCTGTTAGCTCTGTTAAAATTTCCAATATCAAAGCGGGGTTCTTCTATACTGTTTTTATAGACCTTGTGATATACATGGGTATTCCAATCAGATTTTTGTGACTGTATATATTTGCAGTTTACACCGGATTCTTTCAGTATTGTCTTTAGGGTATTCCCAAAAAAGTCTTCGCCGATAACACCGTATATGTCTATCCTGGAAGCGCCTAAGGTTTTTAGATTAATAGCAACATTTCCAGCACCTCCTGCTTCATGCTTGAAACTGGAAACTGAATGGGTTCCCAGACCTGTCTCTACAGATATTTCACTCTTATTATCTGTTAGGAAGTAGTACATATCCAGACAGAGATCCCCAATGACAGCAATGGATGTGTTTTGAAATTTTTCAATTAAATTATTAATATCATCCATTTGAACCTCTTTTTGTTTTGGTGCTAAGCTTAATAATGAATGTAACCGTATACATTATTTCTTAAAGTTTAGTCCTCATTTATCTCTATGTCAATCTAAGTCAGATATAAGTAATGAAACCGGTAACATTTTATTGAAGAATTATTCTATTAACTGGATACCTGGGTAATCACTCTTTGGGTACTCAGGTATCCAGTTTAGGGGAATCGAACCTGGAATCAGGTAAAAAAATTGTGGTTTTATATTATTGTCAGATCTGACAGTCTGGAGATTACCGGGGATTGTATTTTTTTGTATATTCTCTAAAAAATTAAAATTGGCATGAACATTGCATACTATAAACAAATATTACAAGGAGAGACATATGAAAAAAGGTTTATTGTTTATCATGATTATGCTGATTGCTTTCAGCATGACTCCTCTATTTTCAGCAGCTCAGAAAGAAGCAGCTGATGATGAGATTACTATTCTTTTTATGCCTGGTGTAGCAGATCCATTTTACTACATGATGGAAAAAGGTGTTCGGGCAAAAGGTGAAGAATTAGGTGTAAATATAATTATAGCAGAATTTCCAAAAGCATGGGGTCCTGAAGTTCAGGTTCCAATTCTTGAGGCAACAGTTGCACAGGGTGGAGTAGATTTAATTCTTATTGCACCAACAGCTATTGATGCTTTAATTACTCCTCTTAAAAAATTGTATGACCAGGGAATTGAAATTATTACTGTAGATACATTTCTTGGAAATGGCGATTATTCAGTAGATAGTGATTTCTCTTTCCCATTAAGCTATATTGGCTCAAATAATGAAAAGGGTGGTCGGGAAATTGCTGAAAATCTTGCAGAAATGATTGGTGGAAAAGGTAAGGTATATATTAATTCAACAAATCCTGATGTATCATCTGTAATGGGTAGAGTTAAGGGTTTTAAAGAAGGAATTGAAGCTTATCCGGATATTGAACTGGTTGGTGTTGATTATAATATGGATGTACAGCAGAAGGCTACAGATCAGACTCTCGCTGCACTTCAAAAAGATCCGGATATTGCCGGTATTTTTGCAACAAATGTTTATTCTTCACAGGGTGCATATCAGGCAGTTTTAAATGCAGGACTTATTGGTGCTGTTAAACTTGCCACATGGGATGCTACAGTGGACATGATAAATGCTCTTAAGAAAGGGCAGGTTGACCTTGTTCTTGCTCAAAAACCATACGAAATTGGCTATCTTGCAGTAGAGTGGGGATATAAGTTCCTGACTGAAGGAGCAGATGTTCCAAAATCAGTAATTCCAGGGTTTGAGTATTTCACTCCGGATAATGTAAATGATCCTGACATGGATGAATTTATTTATAAATAGGTGATTTTTTCCTGATTTCAGGATTAATAAAAAGGGGGCTGGAAGGCCCCCTTTTTTAAAGGTTGAAACAATCCTATAATAATTTCCGGGACAGATTTTTTTAAGAGAGGGAGATTTATTTTGACAAGCAGTTTGAATATCAAGATTGAAAAATCAAAACTATTAAAGATTATTGCCAGAAACTGGGCATTTTGTTTTCTCATATCTTTTATAGTTCTATTCAGTTTTACTGGCAGAGGGTTCTTAAGTATTGTAAATTTTCAAAATATTATTCATCTTTCGGTAATTGCCATATTGATGGCTACTGCCGAAACATTTGTAATTATAAGTGGAGGAATTGATCTTTCAATAGGTTTTATAATGGGGCTTTCTTCTGTAACTGCAGGAAAAATTATCCAGATAATGTCTAATAGTGGGAATTTCTCACCTGCATTCAGTATCTTTATTGGTATTTCAATTGCCCTTGTTCTTTCTCTTCTACCGGGTCTGTTAAGCGGTATTATGATAG
>DAOWEB010000172.1 GCA_030638735.1 Spirochaetaceae bacterium | reverse complement strand
CTTAATATGATTAATGATCTGAATTATGTCAAGAGGTATCATACATTATGTAGTATTTTTATACTTTTTTTTATTATTCTAACAATATGTTATAAAATACAGATTAAACCATCTGTATTTGAGCTTGATTTACTTCACTCATATACCCGGTTCTAACACAAAGTTCCAGTAAATGCTTACTAAGCATTTCAGTTTTTTCCTTTGTAACGGATTCACTTGTCTTTTTTATAACAACCTTATAAGAGTCATCAAATTCTTCAATCAGGCTGACATATGTAGTATAGTCTTCACTTCCCTGTATTCTGTAATCTTTCATTTGAACCTCCGTGATAACATATATTTAAATTATCGGAGTCATCAAACCTTACTTTAGATTATTTATAAAGGTATAGATATAGTTACTGATAAACCACTATCTGAACTTATAGCAATTTTACCATCAATCTGCTCGACAAGACTCTCAACTATATGAAACCCAAGAGAAGAGGACCGACTAAGCTCATCAACATTTTTTACTCCAACACCATTATCTTTAACCCTGATATTGGAGTACTCTTCACTATTTTCGAGAATCTCAATTTCAATTAAACCTTGTCCATCAGGGAAAGCATATTTTAGAGAGTTTAATATTAATTCGTTTATTATGAGTCCCAGAGGTATGGCAATATCAAGAGCAACCAGCAGATCTTTATCTTCGGATACCATCTTAATTTTTATATTAAAAGATAATTCAGACATTTTTCCAATAAGAGAGTTCAGATAATTATGCATAGAAATTTTTGAAAAATCATTGGAATTATAAAGCTGCTCATGAACCTCTGACATTGCTCTAATTCTATTAATTGTTGCATTTAGTGCATCTTCTATATTATCAGACTCATTTTTCTGAAGATTCAACAAACTAAGAATAATCTGCAGGTTATTTTTTACTCTATGATGAACTTCACTTATTAGTACATTTTTTTCATTCACCGAATCAATCAGTTTCTTCGCATGATCTTCTCTTTCATGAATCTCATGCCTGATTTTTTCAAAAATACGATTAAATGCATTAACAAGAATATCTATCTCATCATGTTTTTTAAATATTCTTTTTCTTGAATATTCTACTGTGGAATAATCTGATTTTTCCTGAATTATTGCAGCAAGAATTGAAATAGGCCTGGCAATAAAATAATTGACTAAAACAAAAATAACTATAAGAATTAAACCAACAATGAACCCTACTCTCATAAATATTTCAATTAGATTATCAAGAAGTATTCTTCTAAATTCAGGTAATTGATAGTGTACCAAAAGTTTGCCAAGATTGACATTTTTATTTTCATAAATATAATTGAGTTCATATTCATAACTTTCAAATTTTTCTGCTTTTTCAACACCTGAACTTACAATACTTCCTTCACGAGTAGAAATTGAAACAAAAAAAACTCCAGATAAATTATTAATACTTTTAACAGAATTCTCCAATTGTTGATCATCAAAGATCCATAAACTATGAGTAATAATATCAATATATACAGATGGTATATTATTAAGATTATTATTTAATGTTTCCAGTTCATTATTATAGTTCCATACAACATCAATAACACCCATTAGTAAAATAAAACACAAAGCTGCAATAATCAGTGAAGATATAAGCTGTCTGGTAATTATACTGAACTTTATATTTTGCTGTTTCATTAATTACTGGAAAACCAGATACTCCTCCAAAATCTCCAAATATCGACCACTTTCTTTAAAATTCATAAGCTCAGTTGTAATTTCAGGTATCAGATATTCATATTTTTTATTCAAATATAAGTACATACCCCTTGATGCAAGGGGTTGATCAAGAAGAAAAACATCCTCAAGTCCATCCCTGTCTATCTTACTTAAACCCCTTAACTTGCTGTAAAGGATAATTTCAACTCTGTCATTTAATAACATCTTAAATAATGAGTCTTCATTACTAACAAGAGTAACTGAAACAGTATCCGGAACATTATTTTTTAAATATACCCAACCATTAATAAATGCAATATTATAGTTATTAAGACTATCCCAATCAGAAATAACTATATCAGAATTTTTTGAATAGGCTACAAAATAAAAATCAACCAGGGGTTCAGGAACTATTTTAAGATTTTTATATTCAGCATCTCTCCCTTCAGTCCTGGCATACTCACCATCATCGATTCCATTATCAGCATTCTGAATGGAACGTTTTGAAAGCAGATGATTAATTTTTATACCAATCCCCAAATTTTCAAATACTTCTTTTAATAAAATATCATAGAAACCATTACCATCTGAAGTTGAATAAGGTGAAGTATCAGCAGTGTTTAAAGATAATTCCAAAGTATGGATATTTCCTATAGTTATAAATAAAATCAGTATAATGGTAATAAATAATTTCATTTAATACCCCCCTGTTTTACTAAAATATAAAGAATCTAAATTTATTTCGCAAGTTTTTATTTTTATACAAATAAATCAATCAAGCAGATCAGCTGCTGATGCATTCGATAAAACCTGGTCAGTATTTTTACAACCAGGTATAACTGCTGTTACTGAACTATTTCCAAGACACCAGGCAAGAGCCCATGCTGCCATAGGAACACCTTCAGGAACTTCTTCCATGGCAATTTTTTCAACTTCTTTCAGTCTTTCCTGAGTTACTTCATTTGACCTGGTTGCTCTTACATTAGTACCTGTAAACTGATGCCCCGGTTTATACTTACCACTAAGGAGTCCACTAGCCAATGGAACTCTGGCAAAAACCCCTAAATTGTCTTTATTACATTGAGGTAATACTTCTTTCTCAGGCTCTCTATCCAAACGACTGTATACTACCTGTATAGATTCTGCTCCAATATTTTTTGCCCGTTCAGTCTGGAAAATGTTATCATTACTGCTAATAGAAAGACCCAGATGTCGTATTTTCCCCTTCTCTTTCTGTCTCAAAAGTACTTCCCATAAACCTTCTGTTTCAAACTCATCATCCATACCGGAATGCATCTGATATATATCTATATAATCCGTTTGAAGACTTCTTAGAGATTCGTCCAGCTGCCTTAGGACATCTTCCGAATCAAAATGTCTTGTCCTATCCATAAACCCATGATAATGGTGTCCAAATTTTGTAGCAACTATCCATTTATCACGCTGATTTTTTATATAATTCCCAATAAGAGACTCTGAAAGATGATCACCATAACATTCTGCTGTATCTATTAAATTAATCCCGGCATCTTCAGCTGTACCAAGAATTGCATCAACTTCTTTTTGAGTAAAATCAACTCCCCATTCTCCACCAAACTGCCATGTGCCGACACCTATGACACTAACATCAAGACCTGTACTCCCAAGGGTTCTGTATTTCATGTGTTCCTCCACTGAATATAGAATAAGAGTTGATAAAGAAAGGGTCAAGAAGCCTGCAAATACAAAACTGGAAGGTTAAAAAATAAAGAAGACTTTTTAGAATTAACTATCTTAAATTTACTATTATTGTACTCATTGTAAATTACTAATTGACAGTTGTATATAAGAATAAGTCTTAGAAAAGAAGCCAATCAAAATCTATATACAAGTCTAATATTTGAAGTAAAAAACCACTTTTCTGCATATTAAGGGGTAAGAATGCAAAAGAAAAAGTGTTAATAGGGGGAAAAATGTTTGAACCTTGATTAAAGGATTAACTTGATTGGCCCTGATTAGAAATTAAAGGAGTGACAATTTTGATAAAATATGAAGAGCTGACACATAAAATTATTGGTTGTGCTATGGAGGTTCATAAGTATTTTGGCAATGGATTTCAGGAAAAAATATATCAAAGGGCTCTGGCAATTGAACTGCAGTATGCCGGTATTAAGTTTAAAAGAGAAAAAGAGATGGAAATTCTATATAGAGGAAGACATGTAGGGACAAGAAGGGTAGATTTTTTTGTTGAGAATACAATTATGGTAGAAATTAAGGCAGTAATTAAACTTGAAGATGTGCATCTGGCTCAGGCAATGAACTATGTGGAAGCATATAAGATGGAAATAGGGCTGTTAATAAATTTCGGAAGTAAAAGTTTACAGTTCAAAAGAGTGCATAATAACAACAACCGACCATGATTAAATGATTGCCTTGATTGCCTTGATTGCCTTGATTGCCTTGATTGAAAGATTGCCTGATTTTTTTTAATCAGGGTAATCAGGATAATCCTTCCAATCAAGGTTCAAACAGTTGAATTTGCAATTATAAGAATACTTGACCTATGAAACATAAGAATTTAACTGTTCTAATAATTATTACGGATAATTTTCAGTTGAAAATATAGAAACTTTTTAGAATTAACTATTTTATATCCACTATTGATAGTAGTAATTTTAAATCACTTATGGGTTGTTGTATATAAGAATAAGTCTTAGAAACTCCTCTCCTTCTAAAAAATATACAAACACAAAAGCTGAAGTAAAATTTCACTTTTCTGCATACTTATGGATGAGAATGCAACAGAAAATGTTCTAATAGGGGAAAAAGTGTTTGAACCATGATTAACCTGATTAGTAGATTACCTTGATTTTAAATCAAGGTAATCTCTTCAGCCTTTAGATGTTAAACATATCCAACCAATACACTACTGCATTGCAGTAACTACCAAACTAATATTTCCCCAAGTTGAAAGATCTTCTCTACCTACATCAAAATAAGCTTCTTCATCTTCAGTTTCTGGAAGATCTAAACCTGGATTCCTGTCAACTGGTGTAAATGCAGTTATATATCCAGATATTGAATTCTCGTTTATATTTGGAGTATCATCACTAAGTCGTACTGGAATTAAATCACTGTCCATTTTGTAAAAAATTTCCCAGAACCCGCCTTCTGAACCAGTATTGTTACTATCCAGTTGCTTTACATCAGAACTGGAAAGGATATCATTCCAGAGGGAAATATTATTTTCAGAAATTGTCACAGGATATGTACCTGTTAGACCAATAGCAGAAATATCTGTATCAGTAGCACTATAAAACCGGGTACCAACTGAATAATCTGTATCGTCATCACTATAATACCCTAATCCAGTTCCAATATCTCCAGCAGCATTCATCTCACCTCTATATATCTCTGCAGTCATTGAGTTGAGTTCCCAACCAGAGTCACCTTCTCCATCATCCATATAGGAAATATAAGCTATAT
>DAOWEB010000093.1 GCA_030638735.1 Spirochaetaceae bacterium | reverse complement strand
GAACTGGCTTTTGCTGATGAAAATGGAGAGTTTAAAATATTTCCGGGTGAGTACATTATTTATATTGGAGGCTCATCGCCTGGTAAAAGGAGTATTGAACTGGGATCATCTCCTCTTCAGACGCTTGCTCTAAAGATATAGAAAAATAGAACGATAATTCTAAAATAATTTAATTATATTAGGAAAATTCCAAAACTATTCTTCATTTTTTAAGCTCTGATATTTGCTTACTATTTTTTCATATGCAAGAGCTGCACCATCATTTTTATGTTTTTTTGACAAATTTTTAATAGCTAATTTAATTTCATTATCGTTGAATAGTTTATTTAAAACACTTGTCATCTCCTCTTTTCCGAAGGATTTGATTTTTTTTGAAAAATTAATTCCAACTTTTAAATATTCAATTAAATTCGCATTATATTCCTGTTCACCACCGGCAGGAAAAAATAACATTGGGACTCCAAATTTAAGTGCCTCATTTATACTATTTTTACCACCATGTGTGATAAAAACATCTGTATGCTTTAAAACATTTAATTGCGGAACGAATTTCTCTATACGAATATTTGGTTTTGATATTTTTAATTTTAATTTATTATATGAAGAACCTGCAGCAACCAATACTTCAACATTTTTGATATCAATTGAATTTATAATTTTTATGAACAAATCAGATTGATTGTTAAATACAGTTCCTAAAGAAATGTAAATTAACCTTCCTTTCTGTTTATTAAAATATTCTTCCTCATTTTTTTGTGATAACCTTTTGACATCTGGCCCGGAAAAAAATATACAATAATTTAAATTATTACGCGAATATTCAGCTTCGAAAATAGTATTAACTATATTTAGAAATTTTGAACTTGGTGAAGAAAGAAATGAAACATTGATATTTTTCTCAATTATAAGCTCAAATTTCTTTTTAATTTCATTTTCTTTTTTTAATAAAAAATCTAAATATTTATTAAAAATATTCTCTGGGTATTTATTATATTTTAATTTTGTTCCAATTGGGGGGATTGGGTACTCAGGGAAAGGAAGACCACTATGATAAATTGCTACTCTTGGAATATTTAACTTTTCAGATACAGCTATAGCTGAAAAAAAAGTATAATCATAAATAATTATATCAGGAGGATTATTTGAAAACTCATTAAATAAATATTGGGTGTATTTTTTTCCTCCAGCAGTAAATACTCGCAAGGCAAATTTAACCTCATCAAGTCCTCGTTTTGTGCTTAGAATAATTCCCAATAACCCTTGATAAAGTGATATAGGAATGAGTTTGTATGGAATATCATTTTTTTGTAATTTTGAATCTATATGTAATGCCGGATTGTTAATAACCCCTTTAACAAAAGAGTTATAACTCCCGGGTAAATAAAATATAACATTGTTATTCATAGCAACAGACTTGGCGGCTAATGAAATCAGGAAATTTGTATGCCCAACGGTTGGATTTGATAAAAATGCTATTTTCATTAAATAGTCCTTATGTTTGCAGGTATACTTTCATATTGTCTTCATAATATTATAGACACGGTATTGCGTACAACATTCAGTTAATATTAAAAGACATTTCAATCTTTTTTGCAAGAGAGATCGTGTTTTCAAAATATTGTCAGGTAACATTTTAAAGATGTATAATTATGTTGTTTTAACATTAAATCCTCTCTGATTTTAACCATGTGACTTAAACTCATAACCTTATGGCCAATAACTCTTATCCACAGGAAACTTCCAGCCTGAAATTTATTGTGATAAACAGAGTTCCAAGGAGCATACAATGAAAAAAACAAAAAAATTACTAATTGCCAATTTGCTATTAATTCTAATAGCACTAACGGGATGTGAAATTCCGACAAATGTAACCGAACCCGGCACTGGAACTGATGTAACAGATCCTCCAATCGGAACAACTCTGGATGTAGTACGAATCTCTTCAAAAATTGATACGGATCAGACATGGGAAGCAGATAAGATATACTACGTAACAAGCGACATAGATATCGAGGCCACTGTAACGATTGAACCGGGATGTATTGTTAAATTCAGAGGGGATATCACCTTACAGAATTCCGGGAAAATTATTGCAGTTGGTACTGAACAGAAACGGATATTCTTTACTTCATATAAAAATGATATTGGTGGAGATACTAACGGTTCCGGTTCTCCTTCGATGTATAACACAAGGCAGATTCTGGTTGAAGAGTCGGGAAGCATTTTCACATTCTGTCAGTTTGATTATTCCGACCAGGCAATCAATGTCCGGGGAGATGATTTATCTGTAACAATAACCGATAATATTTTTGTAAATAATAATTATGCCTTACGGGCAGACCGGGATCCTTCAGCAGCATCAATAATTGCCAGAAACCGCTTTTACAGCAATTATTACCCGATAACTGTTGATCCCAGATTATCAATCGGAACAACAAATATGTTTACCAATAGTGATGGTTCAATAAAGAACACAAACCAATGTATCCAACTGAATAGTCAGTACAGTCATGAAATGGATGCTGATATAACTCTTGATATTACAGATATAGACTATTATTCTGGTGGTTTTACACTCGGGAATTCTATTGATCTAACCTTAAACGAAAATGTTGTCTTAAAAATGGGCATCGGGGGAACACTGACTATGGAACTGGGTGCATCGATTGTTCTCAATGGTTCAAATAGTTATATAACCTCCTACAAAGATGATACCCATGGAGGAGATATCGATGGGCAGTCAAGTGTTCCCAATCCCTCAACAAATTACTGGAGTGGAGTAAGAGTGAGCGGAGGAGCTTGGTATACACACGACCGGTATCTCTTTTCAACAAACTCATCGAACTAATAATTACGGAGATTCCAGATGATTAAAATAAAAATATTATTAATCTTTTGTCTGATTATCCTGTTATTCACCGGATGTGATCACATAACTATTATAGGTAAACAAGCTCCGGCAACACCTGACAACTTTGCGGTAAATCCACTCTCAAGTGAATCTACCGAAGTTACCTGGGTTATTGATAGCAGTGAAGGACAGATTAGTGGTTTTATAGTTGAATATAGCAAACAGGAGGATTTTACTTATATAACTTCTGAAATGACTTCTGCACATGCGACATCAAAAGTGATTACAGGACAGGATGCAGAAACTATGTATTATTACAGGATACGTGCCTTTAATGCCGATAATAGTTCTGCTAATTCAAAAGTGATTAGTGTTATGTCAAAACCTATCCCCGAGAATGTTCCCGACGCACCAACGGGTCTAAAGGTTACCTCTGCAGCAGACCCGACAAGAGTTGACGTTACATGGAATGATGAATCTGATAGCGAAATAGGGTTTTTTATTGAATGGGATAGAAATAATGAGTTTATCAATTCTGAATCTTATAAAATGGCAGTTAACTCTACAGGTGCTATTATTACGAACCTGATAGATGGTGCGTTTTACTCATACCGGGTCAGAGCATATAATGCTGCAGGGGATTCAGACTGGTCAAATGTAATAACTTTTGCGACTAGTGGTGAAAATTATTAATTAAACCTGCATCAAGATACTTGAGTTCTCCTGCGGGAGAACTTTTTTATCCCTAAATCCTGACAGACTACTTTGAGGAATAGTAATAGATATCTGAAAACCGGTTCCTTTCTCTGAAAAGAAGTTTATCTCTCCACCGAGATCATCAATCCTTTTAATCATGTTATTTAAACCGGTTCCCCTCTGTCCTGAGGAACTGCCGATACCATTATCGATGATATAATAATGGACAGTCTCTGAAATTATTTGTATGGCTATTGTCAACATGGTTGCCTTACTGTGTTTGATGCAGTTCGTCAGACTCTCTTTTAAAATTTTGAAAAATATTTTATATGATTCTTCGGTGAAATCATAATCTTCCGACAAAATAAGCTCACTGCTTATTCCGTATATTTCTGTTTCAGAAAGCAGTCTATAGAATTCCTTTTTCCAATGAGTATAATGAATATACCGGTTCCCTTCAAAACTCTTCTTTATTTCTTCAATACCGGAATCGGTAATCTCAAGTGCTTTACTGATATTGTTCCGGTACTCTTCCCCATTCATATTTTTCAGCCGGCAGGTTTCAAGCAGACAGATAATTGAACTCAAACTGTATCCGAGTATATCGTGAACTTCACCGGCCAGTCTAAATCTCTCATTCTGTTGAAGTGATTCAACTCTCCTGTCAATTTCTCTTTTTAACTGATCGTGATGATTGCTCATTAAGATTACATTCTCTTTTAGTTGTCTTGTATTTTCGAAAATTGTTTCAATATTGATTAAACGATTAACAGAAATCTTTTTTTTGCCAATACCGATAATATAGTTATATTTTTTATGCTGTTTCCCTTGTACCTGTGGTTCCTGCCCATAAATTATTTCATCGAGCATGATAGCTCCGGGTAATGCATTTAATGCCGAAGATACAACGTTGGGAATAAAATCAAAGAAATCACAATAAAATGCCGCCAAACCTAAAACGATTAAAGTAGCATTGTAAATAATAGGTGTTATATCAAACATGGGAGAAATAAAATCAAAAACATACTGCAGATTGACAAAAAGAGGGAGAAGAGCTCCCAGTACTAAAGATAATGCTTTAATTTTTTTTTCTTTATTCAAAATTGCTGCATAAATCAGTATAACAATTGCTGAAAACATAAAAATATAGGTGACAATAAAATGCCCGTAAAAAAGAGGTCCGAAGGAATCTTTAAAAAAATTATATTTACTGTAAAAAAGATAGTGCCGGGGATTGGTGACCAGTATCAGAAAAAAAATACTTCCGGGAATATATAATAAAAATTTAAATCTGAAAGAATCAGTCTTTCCGATAATGGCCCTGGAAAAAAGATAAAAAGCAGGGCCCATTGCGATAATCCCAACATAATAAAACACATTGAATGACCAGCGCAGAAGAAGTACAGGGGCGACAGTTTTCAGGATTTTCCCGATTATCCAGATGATGACAAGAATGTGAACAGTTAAAAAGCTGTTTTTTACAGCTCCCTTTTTTGCCTTCTCTTTAACCATAAAAAAAAAGATGAGAGCAAAAAAAAGCGATATGAAATGTACATAGAGCAGTGTATGAATGAAGTACCGCTCATAAGGATCTAAATTGATCACGTAAGAAGCCCCTGTTTGATTGCATAAATTACGACCTGTGTTCTATCTGTCAGATTCGTTTTTGAAAGAATTCCGGCAATCTTATTTTTTACAGTTCCCAGGGAATAATCCAGTTCTTCAGCAATAGTTTTGTTCTGCTTCCCTTCACATATTTTCTGTATAACTTCCAGTTCCACTTCACTAAAATTAACTGGTAATTCGCTGGTTTTATTCTTTCCTAACGGCAACAGCCTTCTATAAGCATTTCTCAATATATCGCTTTTATAAACACTAACTCCCAGGTTTATCATTCTTATAGCTGAAATTAAGGTTTCAGGTGCTACATCTTTTAAGAGATAACCATCTGCACCTGATAGTATCGATTCTATCAGATCCTGCTCACTTTCATATAAAGTTAATATAAGAATCTTAATATCAGGAAACTCAGTCTTAATAATCTCTGTTGCTTTTAATCCTGACAATATGGGCATCTTAATATCCATAATAACTATATCAGGTTGATTTATCCGGCATTGTTTAACAACCTGTTCACCATTTGATACAGAACCTGTAATATTAAATCCAGCCTCTTTCTCCAGATAGATTTTTAAAGTGTCTCTCAATAGATGCTGGTCTTCTGCAATTATGATATTCAATGGTTAGCTCCCGTTATCGTTCTCCAGTTTGTTACAATTTCTCTAATTTCATTAAGCATTGATCTGCTTCTCTTCAGCACATATTCATAATTTTCTGGTGGTTCGAATCTGATTTTAATCAAATCACTATTCAGTCCGACAAGTCCATTCTTTATAATCTCCTGTATATGCCTGTAAATCATTGTTCTTTCTCTTCTAACTGCCACAGTTTCTGTGTTAATAGAATAGTTTTGTAATTTTTCCGTAAGACTTTCCAGATCAATAATACTCTGCTCCAATTTCCGTTGAACCAGTACTTTTTCAGTAATTTCCGATACCGTTATGATCAATCCCTTACCAGGAATTAATGATGTATTAATCAGGAAATGTTTATCATTCAATAAGTATATATCATCAGGTTCACTTTTCCCCTTCATCCAGTTGTGTATTGTATGCTCTTTTCCAGTTAATACTGAGCTAACCTGCTGCAGCAGAGGAATAGGATGATCGGGGAAATCTATCAACTCGGACATGGCCCTGTTTAATAACAGAACTTTCCCTTTCATCGACACTATTAAAATGGCTTCTTTTAGCTTATTTAATATTTCAGGTGCCTTTTTTCCAATTAATATATCCAATTTTGAGGGTTTGAATGAGAACCATGTTATAATTGGGGGAATTGCTGATAGGAAAATTGTAGTATAATGAAAATAGAAACTGAGAACAAATATAGAAATATGTGTTATCAACAGAGTCAGACAAAAGAAACTCTGTTTAGGCTGAATAGCCCGATTACTCATCATAATCGGAAATAAAGCAATAATAGCAATAAGGCTGAGTATTCTGAAAATAATAATAAACAGATAGGAGAGTTCAGCTGTATAGGCCGTTTCTATCAGTACAATAGAGACAATAAGTAGAATCTGGAGAAACCAAAACAGCAGCAGATGTACTTTTCCAGAACCGTAATGTATTGAATAAAGCCCCATAAAAATACTTCCGATAAAAATAATCATCATAACAAGGACGACAGTAAACTGATTTATTGTGTAATGTGTTAAGGTCTCCAGCAGCATTGATAGAGTATATCACTGGAAGAGAAAATAAACCGTAGAGGCATCCAATCTGGTGTCTCTACAGTTTATTTCTGAATCGTCGATCAAGTGATAGGAAAAGTTATATTCTTTGTCAATCAAAATTTCGGTAAATCAGTCTATTTGAGGGAAAATTCCCGTGTCATTAAGTGTAAGCGATGTTACTATATTGTACCGTATTGCGTACAACGTTCAGTTAATATTAAAGGACATTTCAATCTTTATTGCAAGAGAAATCGTGTTTTTAATTTCATCCCCGATATCTCTTTCTATATCCTCCTGGAGTCATACCGGTCTGCTTCTTGAAAAATCTGGAAAAATAGTACTCATCAGTAAAATTAAGATCAAGAGCAATTTCTTTTATCTTTTTACTTGAAAAAAGAAGTCTGCCTGAAACTTCCTTTACCAATTCCTGCAAGATCAGAGACGCTTATTCCTGCTTTTATATTTTCTCTAATCCAGTCAAGAATAACACTATACCTGTTGCGGATTCTAATCAATTCTGATATCTCTCCGCGGCTGTTACGAATAAAACAGCCTGCCAATGAAAGTATCATGCCGCGTATACGAGCCGATTTACCAATTGAATCCACTACATGAAGTTCCTCCCAGATATTTCCCGCTGTTTTAATAATATCAGGCAGTATTCTTATTTCTGTTTCATTGCAGTAGATATCAAGTCCGGAATACAGCTCCAGACTGAAATGAATTCCCACCAGCTTCAGTTCTTTATAGAAAAAATATTCAAGATCGTAGTTCGCAGGGATATTGGACCTTTCTTTGTTCTTTATACTGAAACAGATGGGAGGAAAAAGACAACAGTTCTCGAAGGTCTTTTTGATACTGAAGTTTTTGAGGCATCCCAGGGTAGCAGGGCCATAAACCTTGAACAGTTGGAATTGGATACTTTTATGGTTGGGAGGGGATCCATGATTTTCAAGGTTCCTGCTATGGTTCCTGTACCCATGTCTGGAATTATGAACAGACAACAGCTTTTCTTTTTGTCGATCTGGCTAAATCAATGAGGGAAGTAGAATTCCTTTTTGCTGCAGATGAAACCGGTCATATGAATTTCAGGGTTGAGCTTCCGCTTGAAGATAATAAAACCAAAAGGGGAACTGCTGCTGCCGATGGCCAGATGGGCTGTATTATGAAAGTTTATAGGGAATGGCAGCTTTCCGGGGATAGGGCTTTTTTGGTGAAACTATGGCCAAAGGTAAGGAAAAGTCTGGAGTTCTGCTGGATAGAAGGAGGTTGGGATGCTGACAGGGATGGTGTTATGGAAGGATGCCAGCATAATACCATGGATGTTGAATACTATGGTCCAAACCCACAAATGCAGGGATGGTATCTCGGTGCCTTGAGAGCTGCAGAAGAAATGGCAAGGTATATCAAAGAAAATGAATTCGCAAATCTCTGTAAGGATCTTTTTCAAAAGGGAAGTCTCTTTATGGATAAAAAGATGTTTAATGGCGATTATTATGAACATCTGATTTCTGTTCCCAATAAGATAGATACTGGACTTTCTTCAAATATGGGCGCTAAAGATCTTACAAACCCTATTCTTCAACTTGGAGCAGGATGCCTTGTAGATCAGCTTGTCGGGCAATACATGTCCCATGTCCTGGGCCTGGGTTATCTCCATAAAGCTGAAAACATAAAGAAAACTCTTACCAGTATAATGAAGTACAACTATAAAGAAGGATTTCATAACCACTTTAATCATATGAGGAGTTATGTGCTGAATGACGAAGCAGGATTGTTGATGGCAACTTATCCAAATGGCAAACGACCGATCGAACCATTTCCATATTACAATGAAGTTATGACTGGTTTCGAGCATTCAACAGCAGCTCATATGCTCTATGAAGGAATGGAAGATGATGCCTTGAAGGTTATAAAAGCGATCAGAGACAGGTATGATGGGTACAAAAGAAATCCCTTTAATGAAGCAGAGTGCGGACATCATTATGTTAGAGCTATGGCTTCCTGGGCGGAGGTTCTGGCTATATCAGGATTCAGATATTCCGGAGTGAAAGGTGAGATATTCTTTGCTTCAAATGAAGGTGAGTTCTTCTGGTCCAATGGGTATTCCTGGGGGACATGCATTCTGAAAGAAAAGAAGAATCAGTGGGAAATCATATTTAAAGTTCTGTTTGGAGAAATAAAATTTAAAAGTTTTTATTTAGATAATATTGGATGCTGGACAGATAAGAAGGTGATTATTAAGGATGGGGAGAAGTTGGAAATTACCATTAAATTAAAATAGTCCGGATAAAATTAATATTATTTATTTGGAGATGCTAAGAAGTATCATGAATTGGCAGGAATATTCATATTATTTTACCTTAATCAATTGTATTGTTATGTTTGTGGTTCTTAGTATATCTCTAACGGGGAATGAAAAGGGAGGAAATAATTGTGAACAGCAAAGAAGGTGCAAAAAAACAAATTGTTTTTATTATGACTGATACTCAGAGGATTGATATGCTGGGGTGTTATGGAAACACAGATATGATCACACCCAATCTTGACAACCTGGCAGAAGAAAGCGTTCTTTTTCAGACAGCCTACACCTGTCAGCCTGTATGTGGTCCAGCCAGGGCGGCCCTCTTTACTGGTACATATCCTCATTCCAATGGTATGTGGTCCAACAATCAAGCACTGGGGAATAATGTGAAGACAATTGGACAAAGGCTAAGTGATAGCGGGTATCATACAGCTTATATCGGAAAGTGGCACCTGGACGGAGGAGACTATTTTGGTTTGGGATGTTGCCCTGATGGCTGGGATCCCGAGTACTGGTATGATATGAGGAACTACCTTGAAGATTTGACTCCTGAAGAGAGGGTTCTGTCCCGGAAGGCATCATCAATTGAAAAATATGATATCAGTGAAGATTTTTGTTTTGCCTCTCGATGTACTGATAAAGGAATTAGATTCCTTGAAAATTACACTGAGGAGGATTTCCTGCTGGTTGTCTCTTACGATGAACCCCATGGCCCCTTTATCAGTCCAAAAAAATACTCAGAGATGTATAAAGATTACAAATTCCCTAAAAGTCTAAATATAAAGGACACTCTGGAGGGGAAACCGGATTACCAGGAGATCTGGGCGGGTGATCGACTTCACCAGGATAAAGATGTCCTTGAAATCAGAGAAGATAAATACTTCGGTTGTAATACTTTTGTAGATGTGCAGATCGGCCGTCTGGTGGATTCCATACAGGAAAATTGTCCCAATGCCATGATTATTTACACTTCGGATCATGGGGACTTCATGGACTCCCACTCTCTTAACCTCAAGGGTCCCGCTGTCTATGAAGAGATCTGCCACATTCCCTTGATGATAAAGTTCCCTGGTTCCGGCCTGGAAGGTACGCGCTACAAGAATCCGGTTTCTCATATTAATATAGTACCAACCATAATGGAGTATATGGGTCTCAAACAACCTAAAATGCTGGAAGGTCACTCATTGTTGCCTTTAACGGAAGACCTTAATACACGGATTAATCAAGAAGTTTTTATAGAATTCGGAAGATATGAATTGGACCATGATGGATTCGGAGGATTCCAACCCCTACGCAGTGTTTTCGATGGCCGGTATAAGCTGTCGGTTAACCTCCTTTCTACAGATGAGCTGTATGATCTGGAAAATGATCCTGAAGAGATGGTGAATCTCATTGATAATACGGAAACAGCTAAAATTCGGGATAATCTACATGATAGACTGTTAAACTGGATGAATGAAACCAGAGATCCTTTTCGCGGTTACTACTGGCACCGACGCCCATGGAGGAAAGATGCTCCTGAAGCAACCTGGAATTATACTTGTGTAACCAGGCAGAGGGAGAACGAGGAGTATGAACCACGCCAGTTGGATTATGATACCGGTCTTGAAATGGTAGAAGCTTCCCGCAAAAAATCAGTGTAAATAAAAACTCACTTCTATAATACGATTTTTCCTTTTAGCGTGTACAGGATTATTCCGGATGAACAGACAGTAACTCAATCCCATGGTTGAAATCCCCTCTCGTGATGATCCCGGCTCCAGGGAATAAAATACTTATTAGCCATGGGATACCTGGCACCGATTTCCTTCTGCCACCGGTGAAGCCGGTCTCTCATAGCCCGGATCCGCTCAAGTTGCTCTGCTGACCGATCGTGCTGTTCCCCGGGATCTTCCTCTATATTATACAGCTCTAACCGATTGTCTTCAAAAAACTCGATCAGCTTCCAGGGATGCATAAGGACTGAAGATCCTGGTGTTCCTCCCTGGTTGCCATAATGGGGATAGTGCCAGAAGAGAGCCTCCCTTTTCAGAGCCGTTTTGCCTCGAAGCAGGGGCATTAGGCTCATCCCATCCCGATGCTGCTCCGGCAAGAGAGGAAGTCCTGCAGCCTCCAGAATGGTAGGATAGAAATCCGGGCTGGTAACCGGGATATCGCAGGTGCTTGCTTTTTTAACAGTACCTGGCCAACATATAAAAAGAGGTTCGCGAACTCCTCCTTCATAAATCCAGCCCTTTCCTTTCGCCAGAGGCAGATTGCAGGTAGGAGAACCTTCCGCAGTGGAAAGCCCCCCGTTATCCGATGTAAAGATAATCAGGGTTTCTTCCAGGATCTTCTGATCTTTCAGTTCATCCAGCATCCGCCCGATATTTTCATCCAGTGACTCTATCATGGCAGCATATACCGGATCACTCTGCACCAGACGACGCCGGATGCATTGATCCTTCTTATGCTCACAGGGGAAAAAATCCCCATCTTTGAAAACAGTCTGACCATCCAGTCCCATCCGACGGGCCTTCTCCTCATACTTCCGGATTTTTTCCGGCCTGGCCTGTATAGGAGTATGAACCGAGTAGTACCAGAGATTCAGAAAAAAAGGTTTCTCCCTGTCACGTTCTTTTATAAGCCTGAGAGTTCCATCTGTCAGATAGTCCGTCAGATAGGTTCCCCTGGGAACAGGCACATCATTCAGGGCGGGAATAGTGGTCCAGGGGCTGAAATACCCTCCTTCACCAGGTGAGCCCTTATAACAGCCGCCGATATTGATATCAAAACCATGATGCTCGGGATACCAGGGCTCCTTTCCCAAATGCCACTTTCCCACATGCCATGTCTGGTATCCTCCATCCTTCAAAGCCCTGGGCAGAGAGTATTCCTCCAGAGGCAGATGGTCCAGGTAAGGAGCATCCAGCAGACGTCCACAAGCATGTCCCGCAGGAGAGCCACCAGGTCGGTTGTGATCGATATAGTCAGTTACACCCGTTCCGGCTGGATATTTTCCGGTCATTATACTGGCCCGGGTGGGAGAACAGACCGGACATGCGGCATAGCCGTTTGAGAACATCATCCCCTGTTCTCTCAAACGGTCGATATGGGGTGTTTCATAAAACTCACTGCCGGTGCAGGACAGGTCCCGCCAGCCCATATCATCAATTAGTATAAACAGGATATTCGGTTGTTTCATTTTCACTCTCCCTTAACAGGATCTGGAATAAAACTATCTAATACAGGTATCAGCATTTATAAAAGGGTAAGAAAGGTAATCATCCTACCTTTCTTACCCTGCTCCAATACCTTTATGAATGAATGGATCGTATCTTTACCAACAACGCATTTCAAAGTTGATATCTATTGCGATGCTGCCCAGTCGTCCAGCTGTTTTTGTATTTTTTCAATTAAATCATCAATTCCGGCTTTCTTTAATGCAGACATAAAGGCCTGATAATCCTTTTCAAGGTTATCTGAAGCTCCAAATGATAATAACTGATAATATTGATCTTTAACTGCGCTTACGCTGGCTACTTCTGTTTTTATATCTTCAAGATTCAGACCAAAACCCATTGTTCTTGTTATCTCTGCAGCTTTATTGGCTGCCTG
>DAOWEB010000281.1 GCA_030638735.1 Spirochaetaceae bacterium | reverse complement strand
CTTCTCTTCTCCCTGGTTCTCCCCTTAACAGGACAGGAGATTCCCGAAGATCTGCAGCTGGCAGCAGATTTAACAGAACTGGAAAGGGAAATAGATAATAATCTTGCAAGTGCTGATCTGGTAGAAGTTAAAGAGTATATAAGAAGACTGGACAGTATTATTACTTCCGGTTCTGATAGTGTATTCTCTGCAAGTATTACTGACCTTCGAAAGAAAATTGAAAGAAAACTTGAAGAAATACAGAAAAAAATTGAAGAGTTTAAGAGAAAATTTATAGAAGTAAAAGGCGGCACTTTCCAAATGGGTTCAACCAGCGGAGACAGTAATGAAAAACCTGTACACAGTGTAACGATAAGCAGTTTTTATATGAGCAAGTACGAAGTAACCCAGAAAGAGTACAGGACTGTAATGGGTAATAATCCTTCTTCCACAAGTCATGGAATAGGGGACAATTATCCTGTAAATAAAGTAAACTGGTACGAAGCAGTGGAATACTGTAATAAACTAAGCCGAAAAGAGGGCTTAGCCCCTGTCTATTCGGGCAGCGGAGATAATATAAAAATGAATATTAATGCCAACGGCTACCGCCTGCCTACAGAGTCGGAGTGGGAGTACGCAGCAAGAGGTGGTAACTCAAGCCATGGTTCTACATATTCGGGAAGTAATACTATAGGAAATGTGGCATGGTACAAAGATAACAGTGGAAGTAAAACCCACACGGTAGGGGGCAAACAGCCCAATGAGCTTGGATTGTATGACATGACTGGGAACGTAATAGAGTGGTGCTGGGACTGGAAAGGAAGTTATTCCAGTAGTAGTCAGACTGACCCCACTGGCAAGTCCTTGGGCTCGGCCCGTGTGTATCGCGGCGGCAGTTGGCACTATGATGCGATTTACTGCCGTTCGGCCGATAGGGACAACAATGCTCCGTCTTCTCGGTACTCCAATCTGGGGTTCCGTCTTGTCCGGCGCCCCTAGTTCGGGTCTTTGCCGGGTTCATGGTTAGCCGGAGGCTAATGGGCTGACCTGGTCGGGACTCCGTCCCTGTTCGGCTATGCGCCCTGAGCGGAGCGAAGAAAGGCGCAGACGGTAAAAGTGAAGGGCCTCTCGATACGCTGATACTTCGCACTCGATGACCTTTGTTCTATTTGATTCATTACCTGTGTTATGGTTGTAAAACCGGTAGTCAGTGTTTTTGCGCTTGTCTTGAGTAGAGACAGGGTCTCTTATCGAAGGATACAAAAATGTATCGGGACATCGGTTACGTGATATAGAATATGTGGTATCTTCGTCCCGTAGGGACAACCCGAAACAACAGCCAGGTAATTTATTACCGGGTTTTGATACGGATAATACCATTAAAACAGACAAATAATTGTTTGGTCAAAACACAATTTATTACCGGGTTAGAATATAAATCAAAACGCAAAAATACAAATAATTGTTAGTGTAAGACCAGACCCTAAGGGGCTGAGATAGTGAAACATAATTAAGTAAATTTTATTAAAGCAACAATAATCCCCGCAACAGTGGCTGTAAACCCTGTTTCATCAGTTCTCGCTGGTTTTTAAGCTCCTCTTCAACCCTAACCATTCTCTCGCCTAACTCTATGGGGTAGATGCTTCCTTTAGATATGTAAGACTATTCAGGAAGCCATTACATTAGATGACTTTGAACATACTCGCCAATTATTTTTAATTCCTCTTTTTTTAATGCATTGCCATATCCTTCTCCCCTAATTGTAGTATTCTTCATAGCATTAGTATAGGGGTTTCAGATATCCCATTTATGTAACCATATAATTCAGTCTGTTCTAATAATTGTTGGTACTATATTAAGCTATGTGTTAAAGTAATAATTAAAAAGGAAAGTTTATGATAAAAAAAATGATTTATTTAATTTTATTTTCTATTGCAGTATTTAGTATTAATGCATTAGACCTCCCACCCATCCCAAAAGACTGCTTTGATGATGAAAATTATTGTTATACCTACGATGTTGTTTATAAAGATGAAATAGACAAAGATGTTATACGTGTTAAATTTATTGGGCAGATAGACGCTTACGACGATGAAAATGCAAAAGACATTCTGGAAAAATTTCTCGATTTTGATTCCTGGGGAGAATATATCTGCCTTCTTGATGATTATGGAGGGAATGTAAAAAAGGCTTTAAAAGTTTATCCTGTGGTTATTGATTATTGTAAGGATTCCGGAACTGAACTGTTTGAAGATAAAGAAGCAATAGTTAATGAAGCATCTTACTGGACAAAAGCCCCTTTTCCTTTAGCTCGTTTACAAGTTGTTGAAAGGGTGTTTTACTTCCCTGTAGAAACTGCAGAAGGAGCACTGCTCACCTGGCAGTTTGTCGGGGATCCGGCTTTTTCTGAAGGTAAGGGAATTAAATACAAAACAGGTATGTTAAGTATTTCATATGATGAAGAGGAAGAGTCTTACTATGTTTATGCAGCCGTCGATATTCTACCCGATAATGAACTTGCCGTGATACTGAATCCGGGGGCTGAATTTGCAGCGCAAAGCATTGGTTTTCTTTTTTCAGGAATGTTTGACTGATAGGAGATCCCTTAATATTTTCAGTAACTTAGTTTAACTCCTTAAAAATATAAAACCCTTGAATAACCCTGTAACTGGTGTATCATAGAAAATAACATTAATAAAAGGAATTAGATAAAGTGAAAGTTTACAAATTTTTAGTTTTAGTATTTTTTTGTAGTTCCATGTTATGGGCACAGTCAGCAGAAGATTATAAAAAAACAGAAATGGAAAATGTCCAGGCTGCTTTGTTATCCGGAAACTATATTTTGGCCCGGCTTCATATTAAACCATTTTTAAGATTTATGGCATTGGAAAATTATTTTGATGCTGAATTACATAATCTGTTCCTTGAATGTAATATTAAGTTTGATCAGAAAGAAAAAATTCTTCTGCATCTTTCATTTATTCTGAATTTAAACTACAGCAGTGAAAAAATATTTACTGAAATAGACATTTTTAAAACTTTGCATTTAGTATCTAATGATATAGAAGCTTTGCAGAAAGTGGACTCTAAAGATAGACTAATTAAATTAGCAGCATTGTTACAGCCTGAAAATCCTGGCATGATATTACTCAAAGCACTTGATACAATTAACAGTGATCCATTTCCACAATTCAATTCTCCAACCAGGGAGGATATATACTCAGCAGTATCAGAGTTATTTTATAAGCAGAAAAAGTTTGAAGAATATTATTCTGTAATGCTCAATATGGGATCATTTTATATGGACCAAAAAGAGTATGAGTTAGCCGGTAAAAAATTTACTCAGTTACTAGAAGCCAACTACTCCAAAACATTTGATACTTCTGAGGCTGTTTTTCTAAAGGGTGTAGCAGAGTCGTTGTCCGGAAATAATGAAGAAGCAGAAAAATTATTACTTTTAGCTGTTAATATGGCAAAAAAGTTTGAACGACCTGAATTATATACTCTTGCCTGCTATGAACTTGCAGGAGTTTACAATTCATTGGAAAAATATAGTGAAAGCTATACATATTTTTTTAAAGCCATGAATAAAGCATTGTCTCTGGAAAATAATTTATTAGTAAAAATTATTGCAGAGGATGAAGATTCTGTACTTAAAAATTACCGTTGGTACAGACTTATTGATTCCTGGTTTGAATATTCAGAACAGCATAATGCAGATTCAGATAATTTGCTCATTCCATTACAGGTAACTCCGGATAATCTATATCAGCTTAACACTAAAGAGTTTCCGTTTATTGCAGATGCTTTATACAAATTATCAGAGTTTTTACTTATTTCTAATTATTTTAATTATGATTCTGCTTTAGCAGGTAATATGTATACTCTTCTTGAACAGGTGAATAATGACCTGGATAATGAAAAATATGATGAGATTTATATAAGCTTTGATAATTTCTTAAAATATTTGGAATTACATAATCTACTGCCATTAATTTGGGATGACTATGATATAGCTCTTTTTGATATTCTGGAAGAACTTTTTTACTCTTCACAATATAGTCTGGTAAAATATATTTCAGAAAAAATATTAGAATATGATAAAAAAACTAAAGGCTTAACCAGAGTGTCTATTGAAGAAGATCTAATAATAAAACTTGAAGGGTATATTATCAGTTCTAATTTGTTACTGTCAGATTATAATGGATTAAGTAAATTTTATAGCTATAAACTGGAATCAATCAGTCCACTGCTTGACAATGTACATACCGGGATCAGGCATCATATTAGTGAATATAATTATAATTTAGAAGATATTCTGATAAGTGATCCTATTGTGTCATATCTTATGTCAGCAACAGCTTTATTAAATATAGAGCAGCTCGAAAAAGCTTTGACTTCAATACAGAAATTAGAAAAATTTCTTAAAGAGGAAACTCGCATAAGTTTCTCCGATGCCGCCAGTATAAATCCCGAATTAATTGAAATTTACAAATTAGGGATACTTATAAACCTTGCCTTAAAAGATTATTCAGCAGTAATGGATTATACTATTGCAGCTTTGGAGCTGCCGGTAAATATATTTTATTCTAATAATATTGACGACTATTTGAATTCCGGCCTTGTATTCCAAATGGAAGGAGATAATTATGCAGCCCTTGAAGTTTACACTATGCTGGGAATAATGGAACTGGAAAATGTATCCCAATTAGATGATAATATTAAATACAGTTTGAGCTCCATGGAGGGATATGAAAATTTATATTCCAGTTTCTGCATAACAATATTAAATTATTCCAATACACTATTAAAACTGCAAAGAAAAGATGAAGCAAAACTACTGCTGAAATCTTTAATAGATAAAATTACTGATGACAGTATTAATTTTGAAAATTACTGGTATATAAAATTTTATTTAATTATTGCCAGAGCTCAGTTGAGTGAAACTTTATTTATGTCAGGTAATTTAGAACAGGCGGAAGAAATACTTGAATCTGCAATAGAACAGAATAGAACTACTCTGGATGATTTTGTTGTAAATCAGATTAATTCCAACCAGTTTACACGATTACTAAAAACTCTGGAGATCTATAAAGACGTTAAATTTAATAAAAACAATAATTTGTTGGCTAAGGATTTACCCTTTTATCCCTTTTTCGCCGGAACCAGGGTATCTTTTTTAATAGATTTGTACGATGAGCTATTTTATTGACTGTTGTAACCTTAAGTTTTAGAATTAGATAAATTGTATTATCCTGCAGGGGAGAAAAAAGTGAAAAAGTATATTTTGCTGCTGTTTGTTCTAATATTTTCCATAAGTGGTGTTTTTGGACAAAACAAAACAGCTCTTGTAATTGGAAACGGTGCGTATTCCCATTTTTCAAGGCTTGCCAATCCCACAAACGAAGCTATTCAAATGAAGAATACCCTGGAAGGTCTTGGTTTCGAGGTTATTCTTTTATTAAACGGATCCAAAGAGGATATTCTCGATTCTGTCTATAGTTTCGAGAATAAACTAAAACAAAGGGGAGGTCTTGCTCTTTTCCATTACGGCGGCCATGGTGTTCAGGTAGACGGCAAAAACTATATTATTCCCACAGATGCGGATATTCCCGATGAAAGACGTGTAAAAACCCGTGGTTTTGATATTGATGAGATAATCAGCGCAATGGATGCCTCTGGCAGCAAAACAAACATAGTTATTCTGGATGCCTGCCGTGATAATCCTCTGCCCGGTGGAAGCAGGAGTGGAACAAGGGGCTTAACAGTAACCGGTTTTCAGCCCCCGGATTCTATAATTGTATATTCCGCCGAGGCCGGAACAACGGCTCAGGACGGATTATTTACCCCGACACTAATAAAGTACCTTAAAATGCCGGGTCTCGATTTTATCGATGTCCTGCGAAATGTAAGAACAGAGGTAAGGGAAAAGTCAAAGGGTGCCCAGCGGACAGGGGAATACAACCAGCTGGAAACTAAACTCTACCTGGCCGGAACAGGCAGTGCCCCGGTAAGAACCCCTGGCTTCCAGGAAGAAGCAGCCAAGTACGGCTCTGTAAAAGTAAGCGTAGTAGAAGCCGGAACAGTCTACATAGACGGCGTAAGAATGGGGAACATATCCGCAAACAGGTCTGCAACCCTAAGCGATATAACAACAGGAACCCATCAGCTGGAGATACGTTACGGAAGTAAAACAGAGAGAAAAAGCATAACAGTGTACGAAAATAGAATAGCCAGCGCCGGCTTTACCTGGGTTGACTCTTCGACGGTGGCAATGGGCAACCGTGACTCTTCGTCAGGCAGTGGACCGGAAGATGACTTTGTTCTTGTTCGTGGCGGAACCTTTCAAATGGGTTTTAATGAAAAAGATAGTGCAAAACCAGTACACAGTGTAACGGTAAGCAGTTTTTATATGAGTAAGTATGAAGTCACACAGAAAGAGTATGAAGCAGTAATGGGCAAGAATCCTTCTTCCACAAGTTATGGAATAGGGGACAACTACCCTGTAGACAAAGTAAGCTGGTACGATGCTATAGAATACTGTAATAAACTAAGCAAAAAAGAGGGGTTAACTCCAGTATATACAATAATTAAAAACAGAATAGATCCAAATAACAGTAGTAGCTCCGATAATTTAAAATGGACAGTAAGCAGCAATATAAATGCCAACGGCTACCGTCTGCCCACAGAGGCGGAGTGGGAGTATGCAGCCCGGGGAGGAAATGGGTATACTTATGCAGGTAGCAATACAATAGGAAGTGTGGCCTGGTATTGGAAGAATAGTGGAGATAACACTCTGTCAGGGGATTGGGATTGGGATAGAGTTAAAGAAAATAACGGCAAAAGCCATCCTGTAGGAGGCAAACAGGCTAACGAGCTTGGTTTGTATGACATGACTGGAAATGCATATGAGTGGTGCTGGGATTGGTATGGAAGTTATTCTAGCAGTAGACAGACAGACCCTGTTGGCAAGTCCTCGGGTTGGGGCCGCGTGTTTCGCGGCGGTAGCTGGGGCGATAGTGCTTCTCGCTGTCATTCGGCCCATCGGTACTACAGCACTCCGGGTAGTCGGACCATCGGTGTAGGTTTCCGGCTTGTCCGGCACCCATAGTTCGGCCCTTCGATACGCTCATTTTTCACTACTCAGGTATCGAAGTTTGTTAATTTTATATACGTGATGTTTTATCTCTTTTTCTTCTCCCTAATCAGGATAATCCCATAATCCTTAAATCCCAGTTCAAACACCTGTTAACTGCCAAAGCATTTCCTACTGCCAAAGAATCATGCTGCAACCCTTTCCCCATGTTTGAACCGTGATTCGCCTGATTTACTTGATTACCTGATTTTGGATAGTACAGCCTGTTAATTATAAACCCCTGTCCCGTAGGGACAACGAGGATGTAGAAAAACCTCATTTTACAATACATTTCTCTCTTTCCAATTCTACTCCAGTATTTTTATCCTAACAATCAATAAATATACTTATTAAAATATGTATGCAGTCTTCCTGCATCTTTATTCTTTTCCATCTTCCTTATGCTGTTCCATATCTCTGGATCTTCCCGATATTATGAACAATGCAATATAACAACCACTGGCTAT
>DAOWEB010000035.1 GCA_030638735.1 Spirochaetaceae bacterium | reverse complement strand
ATTGTTTCCAATATTTCCGGTAAAGCTATTGAGATGATCCAGAAAAAAATAGACGGCCAAGCATTTATTTATATGTCAAACTTTGCAAAAACAATCCGCCGTGTTGGTGAAATTTGGCTTTCAATGGCCAAAGATGTTTATGTGGAAAAAGGTCGCATGATGAAGACCATCGGGACTATGGGAGAAACAGGAACAGTAGAACTACAAAAACCTATAATAACTGACAAAGGCAAAAATGTATATGAGAACGATATAACCGAAGCTACTTTTGATGTTGCAGTTGATGTTGGACCATCTTCTACAACCCAAAGAGAGGCTACAGTCAAATCTTTAACAGGAATGATGCAGATGACAACCGATCCAGAAACGGCTCAGGTTCTCCAGGCAATGGCAATGATGAACATGGAAGGGGATGGGATCGCAGAAGTTCGGGAATATTTTAGGAAAAAACTTGTTTCTATGGGAGTTATCAAACCGACTGAAGAAGAAGCGGAAATGATGGCAGCGCAGGCCGAAGAGACAAACGCACAGGATAAAGCTCTTAATGCAATGGCTGAAGAGGCAGAAGCAAACGCCGCCAAAGCAAGGGTAAGTACTCTTGAGAGTATGTCTAAAACAGAGCTGAATCAAGCAAAAACCGCAGAAGTTTATTCTGATATAGAGATTGAACAGGCAAAAGCAGTTTTGGACATGCTCCAAAACTGATAAAATCCGGGTGCAAATAAAACTTGCGCCTGAGTAAAGGAAGGTTTATACTATGAGTGTAATTGCAGAGAGCAGGATCATTGAAGAAGATGTATTGAATGTTGATCTGGAAGAAAGCGCTGTTGAGGATTCCGACAACGTGGAACCAGATGCCGAGATTATTTCCGGCGAAAATGACAACGATACAGAGTCAGAAACCGAAGAGGATCCGGATGGTGAATTAGAGGAAGATGATGTTGTTGTTACTATAGGAGATGAGGCGCCAGAAAAAGATGAACATGCCGAGGCTCCTGGATGGGTCAAAACAGTACGGAAAAAGAACCGTGAACTTGAGAAGCGGAACCGTGAACTTGAGAAGAAGCTGAAACAGGATACAGAGAATAAACCTGTAGAACTGGGAGAAAAGCCGACTCTTGAAAAATGTGGATTCGACGACAAGGTTTATGAGAGTAAACTTATTGGGTACTATGACCGCAAGCGGAAAGTAGATGAGCAGAATGCTAACTTGTTGAAACAGCAGGAAGTACAAAAAGAAGCTTGGAACGGGAAAATGGATAAGTATAACGAGTCCAAAAAATCCCATAGTTTCAAGAACTTCGAGGATGCAGAGGCATTTGTTACAGATACTTTCAACACGACCCAGCAGGGAATAATGGTTCAGGGTGCGGATGATTCCGCTCTGTTGATTTATGCTCTCGGTAAAAATCCGAAGAAAGCCAAAGAACTGGCATTGATTACAGATCCGGTTGACTTTGCTTTCAAGGTTGCAAAATTGGAGGCGCAATTGAAGGTTACATCAAAGAAAAAAGCACCAAGTCCAGAACAGAGGGTTTCCGGTGGAAAAGCTGGGGGTATCTCTGGGACTGTTGATAAAACTTTAGATCGCCTACGGACAGAGGCAGAGAAAACCGGAGATTATACAAAGGTCTCTGCTTACAAACGAAAAATAAGGAATAAATAAAATGGCTAATGATTTTAATAAAGAAGAACGAGTAGCATTCGAGCAGATTTTGGAAGGATTCCAGGATGCTGAAGTAATGGCACGGAATTGTAGTAAATACAATACATCCGATGTAATGATGGAACGGGCACAGGATACCATATGGAGACCTCAGCCCTATATTATGAATTCATTCGATGGACAGGATCAGACTGGTAATTTTAACGACAAAACACAGCTTGCCGTTCCTGCTTCTATCAATATTGAAAAGTCTGTACCATGGGCGCTTACAGCAACTGAACTTCGTGACGCTCTCCAGGAAGGTAGGCTCGGAGATGGTGCGAAACAGAAACTCGCATCCGATATCAATGTTGCAATTCTGAATATTGCATCTATGCAGGGCTCGCTTGTTGTGCCTATTTCAACAGCCGCAACTGGATTTGATGATGTTGCTCTTGTTGAAGCAATAATGAATGAACAGGGAGTTCCCGACTGGGACAGATATCTTGCACTTTCCACCAGAGATTATAATGGTATGGCCGGAAATCTTGCAGAGCGACAGACTCTTAATGCAAAGGCCCTCTCCGCATATGAAAGAGCTTTTGTTGGTAGAATTGCCTCATTTGATACTTTTAAACTTGATTATGCAAAGGCTATTGCGGCTGCAGCTGGTGGAGCAATCACACTAAGCACCGTGACCGCTGCCGCTAATTATCATGTACCTGCAGCAATCAGTACTTCCCCAACTACCTCTGAGCGGTTGAACGTGGACAACAGATTCCAGAATTTGACAGTTACCGCAACTGCCAATGTTGTGGCCGGGGACGCTTTTACAGTCGCCAATGTTAATGCAGTTCACCAGATCACCAAAGAGGATACCGGACAGCTTAAAACCTTCCGTGTTGTTGAAGTTGTTTCTGGTACAGTATTAAAGATTACACCTCCTATGATTACTGCACAGGGTGCATCCGAGGCAGAGGTACAGTATCAGAACTGTGTTGTAAATACTGAAAGCGCAACCGCAGCTGTAACATGGCTCAATATTGCATCAGGAAGAATCAATCCTTTCTGGCAGAAAGATGCAATTGAAATACTTCCCGGAAAGTATGCAATGCCTGAAAATGCTGGTGCTGCTATTATGAGAGGGAAAACTGATTCTGGTCTTGAAGTTTGCATGAGCAAACAGTACGATATCAACACTATGAAGACATTTTATCGTCTTGATACCCGCTTCGGTGTGGTAAACAAAGCGCCTGAAATGTCAGGAATCTTGCTATTTAGTCAGACTTAAAATACGGGAGGCTTCGGCCTCCCTTTGTAAATTATGACAAAGGATGAAACAATGACAAAGGATGAAACAAGATTTCCGAGAACACTGTACACCTCACCAGGGAAAATCAAATGGGGTAGCAAATCAGAAAATAAATCATATGATGATGTAATTGTCAATGATGAAGATGAGCTTGCTGCAGCAGAGAAAGCCGGGTATGTGGACAGTTTTCATGATGCTCTTTTTGCGGAGATAGAATCTGATGAACTCACAAAATCTGAAATAATGGGTGCTCTTGATGATCTCGGAATTGAGTACAATTCAAGAGATAAAAAATCAGATCTTCAGGAATTACTGGAGATTGCGGAGGCTGAATAATGGCAAAAAAGAAAAGTTATCCCTCTAAAAATGGGAAAGGCTCAGGAAATAAAAAAAAGGCTCCTTCTAAAAAATCAACACCAAAAAAGGAAAGTGCAGCAAAAAAAACAGTTATGGCTCCATATTCCCAGAATAGTGAAGCAAAATGGCAGTCTGAACAAGATGCTAATACTCTGGCAGAAGCTCAGGAAATACGGGGAAATAGGGCAAGGCTTAAGAGGGCAAAAAGTGAAGCCAGGCGCCGCATTTCCAGAATGAAAAAGGTAGTAGGTAAATGAGTTTCACAAAGGGTGAGCTTGTCCACTCCGCTCTTGATGAGTTAGGGATCGCTGATTATGATTTTGATGTTATCCCTGAACAGTTACAATCAGGAATAAGGAAACTCGATGCCATGATAATGAACTGGAACGGGAGGGGGATCATTCTATCTTATCCTATTTCAGGGACACCAAACACGCCAGACCCTGACTCTGACTCCAATATTCCTGATGTTGCATGGGAGGCTGTAGTAACAAATCTTGCAATCAGGATTGCTCCAAGTTATGGAAAAACAGTTAGTCCGGACACAAAAATAACAGCAAAAAACGCAATGAACACATTAATTGCAAAATATGCACAAACACCAGAAATGCAATTACCATCAATGCCAAAGGGTGCAGCGTATAAAAATATAGATGATAGAAGATGGACTCGTGATCCTGAAAGCGAAATTCTATTGCCTGTTGACGAAACTATTGACCCATCGGGAGGACCAGTATAATGGGACGAAATTACACAAGAAAAACAGATCCTGAATTGTCGGATCTTGCGTTTATTTGGGATGTAGCGGCCAGCGATTGGAGACTAACAACTCTATCGGCGGTGATGTCTCTATATCAGAACAATCTTACTTTTCCTGATGCGGGACGGCCTGAGCCTAATACTCAGTATTCAGCCCCCTCTGCAACAGGGTTTACAATTCTGGTAACTGACAACAACGAGGATACACATTTAATACTGACCCCTGCGGCTGCTTATGCTGATGGAGCTATAACTCTCCCAGCATCCGGAACGGTACGGGATAAACAGATTGTAATTGTGAACAGCACAAAACAGATTTCCACTTTTGTTGTAAACGGAAATGGAGCAACCGGAGTGTATGGCGCTCCTACTTCAATGGGTGCAGATGATTTTTTCACTTTAAAATATGACCAGACTGTAAACTCATGGTATAGGATCGGATAATGCAGATCCCTATGATCAGCGGTGTTTATACCGGAGAAAATGCCGATTATAAAACTCTATATCCCCTTAATATGATGCCAGTAGTACAAAATACTGGGGTTTCAAACGGATATTTGCGTCCAGTTGAGGGGATTGTTGAGATCGGAACCGGTCCCGGTATTTCCAGAGGAGCTATAAACTGGAATGGGAAGCACTATAGAGTAATGGGAAGTAAATTTTGCAGAATATCTAATGCAGGGACAGTTATAGAAATCGGAGATGTTGGAAATGATAACAAACGGGTAAGCATGGATTATTCATTTGATCAGCTTGCAATTTCATCTAACAGATCCCTTTTCTATTATGATGGTTCAACGCTCTCCCAGGTGACAGACCTAGACCTAGGTACAGTTCTTGATGTGGTATGGGTTGATGGGTATTTCATGACAACGGATGGTGAATTCCTTGTTGTTACAGAATTGACGGATCCGACACAAGTTCTTCCTACAAAGTATGGATCGTCTGAAATAGACCCAGACCCTGTAAACGGACTTTTAAAGCTTCGTAATGAAATATATGCAGTCAATCGATACACAATCGAAGTGTTCGATAATGTAGGAGGGGAGGGTTTTCCCTTCCAGAGGATAAACGGGGCACAGATTCAGAGAGGATCTATCGGGACATTCTGTTCTATTATTTATGAAGACACGATTGCATTTTTAGGAAGCGGAAGAAATGAAGCTCCCGCAATATATCTCGGAGCAAATGGTGGAACAGTAAAAATAAGCACCAGGGAAATAGATGAGATCCTTATTCAGTTTTCAGAAGAAGAATTATCTAATTCAGTCCTTGAAACTTTGAATGATAAAAGTCAAGCTTTTTTATGGGTAAGACTCCCAGATAGAACTTTAGTTTATGATATGGCTGCCTCCAGAGCAGTAGGGGAGTCTGTCTGGTATATTATGTCCAGTTCGATTGCGAACTATTCACAGTACAGAGCCAGAGATGTTATATTTTGCTATGATAAATGGCAGGTCGGGGACACAGAAAGCTCAAAAGTAGGGGTCTTGGATAATACTATTTCTACTCACTTTGAGGATACTGTAAAATGGGAATTTGGCACTAAAATTGTATATAACGAAAGCAGAGGAGCATTGTTTAGAAGGCTCGAACTGGTTGCATTGACAGGAAGAACACAGGGCTTTAGTGATCCTGTCATAAGTACATCATATTCTCTTGATGGCCGAACATGGAGTCAAGAGCGAAGCATAAGGATTGGAAAAGCTGGAGATAGGCTTAAGCGCCTTGTCTGGTGGAGACAGGGACATATGAAGAATACACGAATTCAGAGATTCACAGGTGACAGCAATGCTTATATAGCAATTTCACGACTAGAAGCAGATCTCGAACCATTGATAGTATAGAGGAGAGATTATGGCAGTATATACAAGATTATTTGTACCACCTAAAGAGGCAGAGAATATTCAAACTTCTCAATATACCGTGCCAAGTGGATCTAAAATAGTTATTGACAAATTCACAGGAACAAATACCAGCGGATCTCCAGAAAAATTAAGTGTTAATCTTATTCCTATCGGTGATTCTGTTGGAGATTCTAATTTAATTGTCAAAGAAAGAAATATTGCACCTGGAGAAACTTACACTTTCCCAGAGCTTGTTGGGCAGATCATGGACACCGCCGGGATTATCTCTACAATTGCAAGTGTCGCCTCTGCCATAACAATTGTAATTAGCGGTCGGGAGATTGTAAATTGATACAATTATTTTTATTGAGAATTAAGAGTATAATTGAAGATATGGAGGTGAAGATATGTTAATACCTTTATTGGCTGCAGGTGCTTTTAAATCCGGGGAAAAAGGTGGATATAATCCATTAACTGGACTGGGGGACTTGTGGAAAGATGTAACAGGGGTTACAGCTGCAAAAGAAGCAACAGATGTACAGATAGAAGGGACTGGATTAGCTATTGATGAACAGCAACGGCAATTTGATGCGATGCAGGAAATGTTATCTCCTTATACGGATGCGGGGGCTGCAGCATTAGATCAACAGCAAGCATTGACTGGAGCTTTAGGACCAGAAGCACAACAGGAAGCTATACAGGCAATACAGGAATCTCCATCATATGAAGCTATGATTCAAAGTGGAGAAACATCAATCCTACAGAACGCTGCTGCAACAGGTGGACTTCGTGGAGGTAGGACTCAGGATGCTTTAGCTCAGTTTAGGCCACAAGTTTTAAGTGGTTTGATTGATCAGAGATATTCACAGCTTGGAGGAATTTCAGGAATGGGACAGGCTTCTGCTGCTGGTGTAGGTCAGGCAGGGATTGGGACTGGTGCAAATATAGGAAACCTTTTAACTCAGCAGGGTCAACTAGAAGGCTCAAATATATTAGGACAATACAATCTGCAGAGAGGTTTTCTTACTGATTTGGCCGGATTAGGGGTTAATATTGGGACCTCTATTGCAGGAGGTGGATTCTAATGTCTGATTTAGTAACACAGTTCACACAGAATATGCCAGGAATAAGTCTAACGGATATAGGCGCCGGAATAGGTGGTATAATAACCCAGAGAAGAGAAGCCGAAGCCCTCGCAGCTTCACAAGCTCAAGGAGCACAAAGGCAGGCTCAAGTCAATGGCATAATGAACAAGATTCTATCTGGTGATAGATCAGCTCAAAACTATGCCGATTTAGGATTATTGCAGGGTCCAGAGCAAAGTAAGGCTCTTATGTCCTCTTTCAATACATTAACAGAAGAACAACAACGACAGGAACTGGATCAACAGGCTAAAGTTTATTCCGCTCTTGTTTCTGGCAATCCTGAAATTGCAAAAACTCTCATGGATGATATGATAACAGCTTACAAGAACAGTGGGAAAGATAGAGAAGCAACAATGCTTCAAACAATGTCAAATACTATTGCTTCAGGGAATATAGGGGCTCAGTCTATAGAAACAATGTTAGGTGTTATCCTCTCTCAGTTACCAGGTGGAACGGATCTTATCGATACAGCAGTCGGACTCGGAGAAGAAGCCAGAGCCGTACAAGTTCATGAAGGAACACTTCTTAAAATGGCAAATGATCTTGAATTTACTCCTGAAGGTAAACGGAAAGCCATGGAAACAGCATCAAAATTTAATCAGCAAACTGCAAAAATGATCCTTGAGTATGCATCCGGACAGGAAGCCGGGACTTTAGATCCTCAGGATATTTTTAATATGGAAGAAAAGCTCAGGAAAGAATATATAGGCCGTGTCGGTGATTTTAATGACACCCTGGTAACTTTCGATAATATTAAGGCTTCGGGGGAAGATCCTACTGGAGCAGGGGATGTTGCTCTTGTTTTTGCATTTATGAAAATGCTCGATCCGGGTTCAGTTGTTAGAGAGTCGGAATTTGCAATGGCACAGGATACGTCTGGAATGTTTGGTAGACTAGAAGCTTTACTGCCTAAATTAAGAGCTGGTGAATTTTTAACAGAGGGACAAAGGGAAAACTTTGTAGGTTTAGCAGGTAAATACATGGATTCATACGGATCGATGGAAAAACGCCATAGAGCTGATTTAATGATCCCTGTAAAAAACTACAAACTAAACCCTGGAAATGTTTTTGGAACACAAGAACATTCCCAGCCTACAGTAGACAGACTCTCTGAGCTTAGGACGTTTGCCAGATCTAATAATCCAGATTCAACCGGAAATATTGAGGCTATGACAGAAGAAGAGATAAAAGTGGCTTATCCGAACACTTATACTTCTTTTCCAGGAGAAGGAAGCGAAACTATTATACAGGTGGATTTCTAAATGCCAAAAATAAAAACAAGAGACAATATTATTGTTAATATTCCAGAGGGAGTCGATCCGAACGGGGCAGAGGTACGTGAATACGTTGCATCAATCAGAGAGATTGCAGGTCCTGGGGAGTATACTTTTGAGACTACAGAAGCAGCAAAGCAGAGACTTGCAGCCCCTCAAGTAGAGCAGCCTCCAGTAAAACCAAAAACGACAGTGGGTGGATTACTTGGTGGATTAGTTCGTGGAGCTGGTCCAACGGCAACGGCTGCTGGTATTGGTGGTGTTTTAGCAGGCCCTGTTGGTGCAGGGGTTGGAGCCGCCGGAGTTGAAGTTACAAAAGCTATTTCCCCAGGGATAACTAACTTTATAAATAAAACATTTGGTACTAATTATGGTGATGCAAGAACAGCCTTAACAGCACTTTTTGACCAGATGGGAGTACCTAAACCTGATACTGCAGCGGAAAAGATATTTGAGTCAGCAGCAGAGGGAGCAGCCGGAGCAATGGGGAGTGTAGGACTTGGAACAGCTATGACAGCCGGAGCAAAATTAGTACCTACAGCAACCCAGGCAATAGGCCAGACTTTAGCCTCACAGCCTATCCAACAGATAACTGGGGGAATAGGAGCAGGAGGAGCACAAAGGCTTGCAGAGGAGGCAGGAGCTGGTCCAGTAGGGCAAATAGCCGCTGGACTCGGTGGTAGCGTACTTGGATCTGTTGTAGGTCAGCCCAGAGCAAGAATAGGAGCTACAGCACCAGTACAGGAGGCAGAGGAAGCCGGGGTCAGATTATTAACCTCAGATGTTGCACCACCCCAAACTTTTGTGAAAAGATGGGTTCAGAGTATAACGGAAAAAATCCCTGTTTTTGGAACTGGCAGGCTTAGAAGTAAACAGCAAGCTGAAAGAGTGGCAGCTGTTCGGGATCTTATTCAGCAATATGGAGCAGATGACGTTGCAAATCTTTCTGATGATATCGTTGACGATCTCTTGAAAACAAGATCTGCTAATATTTCAAAATGGGCAACCGCAAAAGATGATGTAATAACAAAACTTTCTGATGATATTGTTCCTGTAAATAATACTGTTTCAGCAATTGACGATCAGATAGTTAAGCTTGAAAGCCTAGGGACTGCAGAGATGGATCCCGTAATTGCTCGCCTTGCTGACTGGAAAGACGCTATTCAAGACCAGGATTTGAAAAATGTCGAATTGCTAAGAAAGCAGCTCGGGGAAAGTTTCAAGGCTCCTGAGCTTGCTGGCGTAAGGTCAACAGGTGAAAGAGCTCTATCATCTATTTATGGCGCAGTAAAAAAGGATATGTCCGATTATATCCGAGAAGTTGGCGGACAAGCTGACCTTAATAAATGGGAAATTTCAAACAAACATCTTTCTGAAATGATGAGAGACTTAGATATTCCAGCTTTAAAAAGAGTTTTAAACCGTGGAGAGGCAACTCCAGAAATAGTTAATAGCCTATTGTTTAGCAAAAACCGTTCTGATGTTTCTAAATTGTATAATCAGCTTTCGGAACCAGGAAGATCTTCGGCCAGGACTGCCATTATTGCAAAAGCAGTTGAACAGGCAGGAGGAGAGGCTATTTCTCCTGATAGGTTCGCTAATGCTGTTAAACGTCTCGGAAGCCAAACAGGGGTATTTTTTAAAGCCGATGATCTTAAAGAGGTCGAAGGGCTTGTGCGTGTTTTGGATGCTACAAAAAGAGCTGGGCAGGCAGCAGTAACACCGCCTACAGGAATACAGACAGTTATTCCAGTTGGAGCCGCCGGACTTGCATCATTCTTTGGTGGAGGTCTTGAAGGATTTCTAGGAGCAGTTGGAACAGGTGCAGGAGTTGGCGGAGCTGCAAGATTGTATGAATCAAAGCCAGTTCGTGATATACTTATGAAAATCCCTCTTAGTGTTGCAGGATCAGCAGAAGAGGCCGTATTATTTAAACGATTGCTTGAGACCGCTCAGGCTGCACAAAAGATAGAGGAGTAAACGATGCCAAATTTAGTACAGAATCCATTTCCAGTTTTTACAGATGTAGACGGCGATCCACTTGAAGATGGATATATCTTTATAGGTGTAGCTGGTCTTAACCCAATATCAAACCCACTACAGGCTTATTGGGATCCAAGTCTTACAGTTCCAGCCTCGAATATCAGAACAAAAGGTGGATACCCTGTATATAATGGAGCCGCTTCCAGGCTTTACACATCTACAAACTATTCTATTCTTGTCCAGGATAAAAGAGGGGCCACAGTATATTCTCTATTAGACTCAGTGGATTATTTCAATGCCCCTAGCGGACAAGTAGTTTTAAAAACTGACACAATAGCAGATTTAAGGCTAATTATTCCAACAGATCCAGCCGTCCAGATATCAGTGGCCGGGTATTACACCGCAGGAGATGGTGGAGGAGGTCCCATCCGCTATTGGAATACTGCATCTACAGCGGCAGACAATGGAGCCTCAATAATAAAACCTACAGCTATAAACCCTGCAGACCCAGGAAGATGGTTATGGAGCTATGGCGGAATAATAAACGCAAAATGGACAGGTGCTAAAGGAGACGGTATTACTGATGATTCGGCTGCAGTTCAGATCGGTATTAATTTATTAGACACTGGCCAGACTTTTGTATTTGAATCTGATAATTCATTTGTTTTAGCAGAAGTTTTAATTACTAATAAAGAAAGTGTGATTATACAAGGTGGAATCATACAGACAAAAGTTGATGATATTGACCATGCTATAAGAATAGGAGCTGGCTGTTCAAGGGTTACTATTCAAAATATTAAATTTATAGGTACTTCTGATGATTCAATCATATATGACGGAGCAAACAGAAGAGACGGGATAGATATAAGAGATTGTGCTTTTCCTAGAGTTATAAATTGTACATTTGAGAAATATGCTTCCTTTGGAATATTTGTACAAGACCTGACAGGTGGGACAGAACAGGAAGGTGCTTTAATAGATGGTTGTATATTCCGAGATTTTCCATTTGATAATACATCTGTTTTTCAGTGCGGAATTCTTATGTCTGAAGAATCAGAGTACAGTATAATAACTAATAATCAATTCTTTAGAATACCCCAGGCTATCAGATTTGATCATGGTGCAAATTCTATCTTTACAAATAATATTGTAATGGAATTGAATGCGAATAAAAGTGCATCTATGGCGGCATTATTTGCTAATTTTGGTACAAATAATGGTAAATTAACAATAGCTAATAATAAGTTTAATCACATAGAAACAGGACAATATATAATACTAATTAAAGGAGATGTGGCGACTCCTCAAAATACATGTATTATATCTAATAATCAATCTTTAGTAACAGGTGATTCAACACAAGGGTTTTTAGTTTATTTAATCGATATGCCTTATACAAAAATAATTGGTAATGATTTTAGACCTCAAAGCACAGTAGCTGGAGAAGGTGCTATATCTCTTGTCCGCAGCGACAATTGTGTAATAATAGGGAATACGGTTAGAGGTGGAGATTACGCTGTATCCTTAGATGATACTTTTGGGGTTAAACTTAGTTCTAATGTTTTCTTTAGCCAGGCAACAGGAAATATCATAGAAATCAATGCTACTGAAACTTGGTTTAATACAGATAATCTTTCTATACCAGTGAGGATTACAGGGTCTGGAGTATTCAGTGTCCCTATACCTATGAAAGGATGGACAATAGCTAAAATAGGAACCGGACATTATCAACTTGATCATGGAATTTCAAGTATATCATATGGGTATTCTGCCTTTGCGGATAATATTTCTGCAAATCCTATTCTATTTACATTTATTAGAGGGACTCTTCCAGCTACGACTCTTGATATTTATACATTTGATATTGCTGGAGTTCTTACAGATGCAACCTTTATTCTTACTTTGCATCTTAGTCCGATTACTGATGATGTTGTTGGATGGTTTGATGTATAATTTATTATTGAACAGTTTACAATTGGTATAATATAAAGTATACTGATTTAAAGACCGCCAGTCTTTTTCATAAGGTTCTCCTTCCTTTATTTACTTGCCCCTGTTAATAGCAGGGGCATTTTTATTGTTTAGAATATCTCCAATCCATCATCAGGAGGCTGTTTTTTATTTGATTCTTCCGTGGTCTCTGGCTTATCAGATTTTTCTGGCTCAGGCTCATCCTCTTCAATAGTTGGCTCCAGTTCTGTTTCTTCTTCTGGTTCTACAAAAGATTCATCCTGAACACCATCAAGAACAAGATCCGCCCTATCTGTGATATTTACAGGAGGCTTTTTTTTCTCTTCAGATTCAACATAAAATTCTGCTTCAATATCTGCCGGGTCATCTATGTCGTTTGTAAAACCTGCTTTTCGGGCGTTATCCTCAATGAGTAGCATATTGACTCCGTGCTCCATACGGTTTTTGTTCTCTATGAGTGCTAACTGTCTCATTTCTTGATGGGTTTCACCGTCAAATACTACATTGACCGTATTAACATTTCCATGGCTTTCAGTCGCCTTTTTTAACATTTGCAACTTCATGGGCAGACCGACTAATATTCCACCGGTGATTGTTTTAATGAGTTCCAGGGAAGCAAGAATATTAGATAGGGTATTCCATGAATGAGACCTGAACCGATATACTCCACCTATGTTCATTGATGCAGGTATAAGACAAGAGAGAATTCCTGATGGTTTGCACTTTGTAATCCCATCTGAATTGGGTTGCATGAATGGACATATATCAGGATCACATTCAACTTTTGCCATAGCCCCGGCTTTTACGTCCATCATTTCAAATACCGGATTATTTTTGTTATCCGTTCCAGCAAATACATTCTGTTTACCAGCTTTAAGGCAATGCCTTTCTGATGTTTCACCATCCCCACGGCATAAGCATTTTGCGCCCTGATAGAATGCAAAGGAGGTCTGAAAGTTCAAATCAATATCATCGAATAGAAATATAATAGGGATTTCTTTTGGTTTCGCATGAATCTGACCATCTATCCAATTTTCTTTTGGGTCTAACTTTTCCATTAATTCCCAGTTCGGAATAAAATTTCCGTTCTTATTTTCCCGTTCTGTTGTGGTAATTATAAAATGATCTAATCTTACAGGTAGACGATACATTTTAGTTTTACCTTTCCTTTCTTCTCCTTTCATTCCTATCTTGATTTTCCCGACTTCAGCAAGCCTAGGTGTTAAGCCTTTTTTAATTCCCATCAATTTCCTCCTGTAGTCGTTCTTCAGCCCAACCCAATATAGCAGATTTTATAATACCCACTTTGAAAGTATTGGCTAACTGAATAGAAGCATATAATCCAGTTTTTGTTTCAAAATTTAGCCAGATACCATCTGATTTATGAGACAGACTTAAACCTGCACATAATTTAATAGTTCTCATACATTCTCCTCACTCTTTATTTGTCTATTATTGTATATCATTTGTATACAATAATCAATTAACTTAATGCCAAAATAAAGCTACTTTAGTATTATTCGGTAAACATTTCAAATATGATAATATAGCCTTGTTTTTATCATATTCAGATTTCCATATCTCAATCAATTTATCAGCATCTACATACTTTACTGGATCCCCATAAGGATCTTCTTTTATTTCCCCATATCCTGATTCACCATTACTTTTTCTTGACAAGAATCCTGTAAAACCGTCAGGTACTTTTATTCCATTTTCTATAGATATAATTGATATTAAACCAAACAAAGCTCTTTCTCTTTCACAATCCAATATTGTATGAGAAAAGCTTAAATCAGGATCATCACAATCAAACGGTAATAAATACAAATCCACACCCATTATACTTTCTCCCATTTACAATCAATTTTAAGGCTCTTTAATAAAGCGTATGCCTCTTTCTTTTCAGCTCCAGTATATTTTTTACGGGATTTTTTCCATTTCTCTCCATCATCAGTAGTAAGAAGGGTATAAGTAACAATATTACCCGCTGGCGTGCCTTTAATATAAAGTTGTCTATAACTATCGCTTGTGGTTATAAGTCCCACCTCTGTCACAGTTTTATAGAGTTCCGGGAACTTTTTGAGTGATGATACAGATATACTTTCCCGTCCTTTAATCTCAGAAGCAGAAGCAAGGTTCCGTCCGTCCGGGGTCTCAAGATAATTATTCCCGCCGATAAATAATCCCAGGGCATTTTTAATATTATCTTTCTGGCCTTCAAGTTCCTTAATCTTCAGACCTATTTTCCCGTGTTCTTCAAGCATTTGACGGCATTCAATTTCCGCCTCATCAGATACAACCGCTTTTGTATTCTTCTTGAAATTAGGAAATAATTTTACAACATCGCTCCAGGTCTCAGGAGTTGGAGCGATATCCTTATCAACATGCCAGAGGAATCTCATATATAAAGCAAGAAGCTTTTCAACTGTTTTTTTATTATATTCAATTGGTCCATACAGTTTCCAAGAATTACCACCAATAAGAACCGCTACCCATGCCCTGGGGAGCCCATAAGTCAATAACTCAATTTGTTCCTGGAAGTAAACAGATAAAGGAATACCATTGCTGGTCATATCTTCCCGGTCATAACCTTTATTTACATCTTTTTTACGGGTAGCAGCTGCAAATTCCCCGGAATTCTTAGCCTGAATTATTACGGGAATCTCTCCGGATAAGTCTAAAAGATCAGCATGGGACAATATCCGGTTATTTTCTGGATAAACTGCCTCTGTCCATGAATGGAACTTATTAAACTTTTCTTCTCCCCAGACTCGGGAAGTAATGAAATCATTTCTTTGTTCACTTGATCCGGTTATTTTCTGTACATATTCAGCCAGAATATTGATTTCTTGAATATGTCCCCATTTGGTAAGTTCATTACCGGTAAAACCTTTTTCTCTACCTGTGAATATTTCCCATAATTCAAGTGGGGTTTGATATGGATTTATTCCCGCAATTGTTGGAGCATCACTGGCTCCGAGATAGTTCCGTCCTTCCTTAAAATCTCGATCCTTCATATACCGCCAGTCATTCATTTTATTCTCCCCCCCTTCCTCTTGATATTATTATCAGAACAGAACTTTTCCCAGTCTGCAGGTTCAACGAAAATCTCCCGTAAACCTATTCTTTTAAATGGTATCCTTTCCGCCCTAATCCACCTTCTGATAGTCATATCTGATCTACCACTATCAACGGCTAATTCTATTACAGTCATAAGACCCTCCATATAGTTATTATTGTCTATCATATTATAACATATCTATACAATTGTCAATAAATTAATTGCAAAAAAACTGTAATAGTGATATTCTATTATTTTGGGGGCTTAAATGGAGCAATTAAACAGGAAAGATATAAAAGAGCTATTTGACGAGGCTATCAAGCCCCTGATAGTAGAATTGAAAGCAAATAAAGATTCTCATGATAAAGAAATTGAAAGGCTAACTAAACAATCAGGTGAACATTACGCAAATTTTGAGTTATTGAGAGATGATATGCAAAAACAAGTAAGGCACTGTCAGACACAAACCGGAGAATCAAGCGAAAAATCAGGTATTAGAATAGGTGATTTAGAACAAACTGTTACCAGGATAGATGAACATGTTAAACAAAACACCAAAGCAATAGAAGCAATGGAAAATAATAAGAAATTTAATATTACTCAATGGCTTGTTGTTGCAGGGGTTCTGGCAATGATTATTTTGGGGCTTTTGCCTTATATCGGAGGCTGATATGAAATACAAACAAACAGATAAATCCTTTAATGAAAATATAAATAAATACGGCTGTCTTTTCTTCTCCCTTATGGATATAGCCGAAAAATATACTGGACATGATTTTATACCTAAAACTATCAATAAACTTTATGATCATTTGACCACTACTACATTTATCCGGAATGGGGAAGAAATTCCGTTAATGGGTAAAGACTGCTATATTAATTCCCATACAAAAGTTTTGCAGGATATTCTGGAAGTTTTTGATTGTCATGATAAGGTAACATATTCAGGAGCAAGATATTTAACAGATCGTGACTCCTGGGGTAAGAAATACGGAATGTTTATGATACTCCAGTTTAAGACTAAGAACGGTAACGGCCACTTCAGGAGAGAGCATTACGATCCGTATATGCCTAAGATACATTTTAGTAATTTGATGTCAATACGCTACTACAACATTGGAGTCTAAGAATGACAGATTATAAAGATATGACATTTGTTGAGGCCGTCAAATATTTACCTGCCAGGGTAATAAATGCAGTTAATAAATTGTTAGGTATGAAAGGTATTGTGCTAGCTGGGACTATTTATCTTATCAGGGGTGAGATGATCCCAGAGCCAGCAGTAGGTTATACTTGGATATTTATAGTTCTTATAACTGTCTTTGGAGAAAAAGCTCTTGTCTTTATTAAGGATTTAAAGAGGTGACAATTGAATATAAAAAAACTATTGCTATTATTATTCTTTCTCTCATTATCATCGGCCTTATTTGGTTTATCTTCTCAGGAAAAGGTCAGCTTGACTCTATTATTGAATCGTTACAAAAGCAACGAACAGAGCTTACTAGAACAAATGAGGTTATCCAAAGCGAACTTATTAAAAGCAAAGGATACAATCAGGAACTCGAAACGGACAATATCGAACTTGAACGAATCATTGACAACCTCACAGCAGGAAGCGAAAAAACAGAATCAGACCTTGCAGAATATGGGCTTATCAATACAGACTTTGCAGAGTTTATCGAATCGGCAACAATTACAGATTAAAATCATGAAATATGTAATAATAGGGTTGTCATCGGTCGTACTTGGGGAATTAACATATATAGGGATTAACAGCCTGGATTGACTCCAGGCTTATTCTTACAGTCCTAATCTTTCATCCTTTCTTCTCTCCAGTTCATCATCAGCAGCCATTTCTGCCCGGCCTAATTTATTTTCAATATATATCTGGCAATCATGCCACATACAACCATAAGTACTATTATATTCATCACAGCTTTTGCATTCATCATCTATGTATTGACTCATTTCTTAAGATCCTCTTTCACCCTGATAGAAAAGTCAATATTCTTTACACTACAAGCATAGTGTGTACATCGTTCGATTCTTTTAGGAATATCCTTCCACATAGGAGCACCGCAAACATGACATTTACTTACTGATAAATCTAATTCTGGTTTATTTTCTTTCATTTTATTAGTCTCCTTGTCTATTACTGTATAATAGTAATAGACATATGTCAACACAATTTTGTATATATTTTACTCTTGACATATCATTTTACTTGGAGTAAGCTATTTGCAAGGAGAAACATATGATAACAACTGAAGATGTGAGCAGGGCAACCGGATTGACTAAACAGGGAGTTCTTTACAGGCTTAAAAAGATGGAAGAGGATGGGAATGGTATTCCTTGGAGGTCTGCACGTGGCAAAGTAGGATCTATCCGGGTATTTACAGAAACAGACCTGAAGGCAATTGTAAATTATAACCGTAAGAAACCGGGAAGGAAGAGGAAAGATGCTTGAATATGAAATATCAATAATACTACATACTCTATGGCCATATTTAAGTGGTGTTGTTATTTCATCATTTTGTATAGTTATTGGGATATTAATTGACAGAGCATACTGGAAGCCGAGAATTTACAGATATGCTGATAGGGAGATAGTTAAAACCCTGGAATACCAGAAGAATAAAATATCACAATTAGAGGAAGAATTAAAAGAAAAAAATTCTGTAATAAGTGAGCTGAAGGGGATTATAAAAGTGAGTAGGATGGCAGCATTAAAGATAATTGGAGTGGTTAAGTGATGGATAAAATAAGAGAAGAGTTTGAAAATAGAGCAAGGAATATGGGTTATGATTTATCTATGTCTCATGGCGAATATATTGAACCTCATACAATGGAATTGAAACTTGGTTATTTAATGGCTGTTGAAGATTACAGATTCCTTGATAAAGAAATAAGACTACTTAAAAATGATATAGATGATTACACTGAACAAGTTAAAGACTCTTTAACAAGTGCAAAGATGTATCAAGAAATACATGTAACCGATCAGGTAGAAATAAAGAAGTTAGAAGAAAAATGTAGATTAGATATAGTAGTAATTGAAGAATGGATGGGTAGAGATAAAGAACATAAAGATAAAAACAAAAAGTTAAGGGATGCTTTGGAAGAGGTAAAACAGAAATGTATCCTGCATACTCCTACGCTTAATACAATATATAATATGGTAACAGAAGCCTTAAAGGAGAGTGAACAGATGGGAACATTTGTAAAAGATGGAAATAGCTGTATCGGTTGCAGTTGTTTAGATGATTTTCCTTATGAATGTACAGGATGCAATAATCTGAAACCCAAAGAAGAATTTAATGAAGCCTATTTTGAGCAATATGGGAAATCTCCAGATAATAAGGAAAACTCAAATGATAACACCTGAAAGAGTATATGAAGTTTTTGAAATTACACCGGGGCCTTGGAATACAGGATGTATATATCAACCTCTTCCAGAGCGAAAAGAAACACGGCAACAGATATTAGATAATAATGGAAAATATTGTATTGAAGATGTAAAAGCAAAAAATGCAAATCTAATCAAAGCCTCCCCTAAAATGTTAGTAGCTTTAATAGAAAGCACTTTAAGCATAATAAAATATGGAGAACAATTTACAGATCCAAGATTCAACAAGTTTTTGATTGATATAGAACACAATATCAAAGTCATAGAATCAGCAGATAGTAGGGGTAGAAGGTGGCATGAATTATTAGAAGCATTGGAGGAATAGATGAAAATACAAAGATTAAAAAACCTTGAGAAAATTTTAGAAGATGCACCAGAGCTAAATCTACATAATTTTGATATAGATGATGTAGATAAATTAAATAATGCAATGATTGAGGTTTATAATGTTGTATTGGAAATGATTGCAGAAGAATCTGAGTATACTGAACAAAAAGAAGAAATAAAAATGTTAAAACAGGTTATACAAAATATATGCAATAATCTAAAGGTTAATAAAAAAGGGATTGCCATAGATGTATTAGGAGATGTTGACGTTTGGGCGTTATTAGATATTATTAAGGAGAGTGAATAAATGACTAAAGAAGATTTTATGCAGGTAGAATCAAGTCAAAGGCAACATCATGAAGTGTTAGAGCATCAAGTACGAATAGGTGTTGAAGTTTTAAAAGAAGAGTATACTTTATTTAGTATGCTTAAACCTAAAGTATCGATAGATGGAAATAAATACTGTGTATTGTATGGTGATAATTTACAAGATGGTATTTGTGGCTTTGGTGATACTATTTATAAAGCAATTATTGATTTTAATAACTCTTTTACAAAATTATTAAAGGTGAGAATAGATGCCTAGAGAGATAGATTGTCAATGTCGTGATGAATATAAAGATGATATCGAGAAACAGATACATCTTGGTCAAATATTTAGATATGGTGAATATATAGATTGTTCTATTTGCGAAGGAACAGGCAAAATACAGATATGCCGATGCAATGATTAAAGAACGGAATAAGGGAGAGTAATATGAAAAGTAATAAGTTTCGAGTTTGGTGTAATGATAATAACGAATGGGAAAAGGATCTTTGTTTTGTGGCTCAAGATGGTGTTTTAGTACATCAGATGAGTAATGGCTATTATGTCCCTCTTAATAAAGATAGCCATATTGTAGAGTTTTTTACCGGACTGAAAGACAAGAACGGTAAAGAGATTTATGAGGGTGATAAAGTCATAATGACTGATGTTTACGGTGGTACAATGTTATGTATTGTTTGTTTTAATGATGGTTGTTTTGACATTGAAAGCCATAACGGGTTCAGGGATTATCTAAAATGCCACACAATAAATCATGCTATTGAAATTGTTGGCAACATTCACGAGTCAAAGGCATAACAAAAGAGGGGAGTAAAGAATGAATATACCTAGTATAAGCTTTTCATGGTTATGTTTTGGTTTAGGAATATATTACCAAAAATGGAATGATATTATCCCGAACATGGAAACATTAACTATACAGTTTTTGTTCTAGACGTTTTACTGGAGGGTTAAATGAATATAAAACCTATAAAACAAATAATAACAACTGATGGAGTCCATGCAGTAGGATTTAAAATATATGATCCTGAACTAGTAAGAGAACTAGAAGAGAAGTACAAAGAGGCTGTTGAGGCTTTATACGAAGTAATTTCCGAACAGGCTAAAATATTAGAATCTATCAATGTAACTTTAATGGATGATATAGTTGCAAAGCATATACATAGAATTGAAATAATAGAAAAAGCCTACAATAAACCCTGGGAAGAAATAAAGGATAATCTATGAGCAGAATAACTGAAGCAGAAAGAAAGCGATTTCATAAAATCCTGGATGATTCTATTGATAAGATGGATAGTCCTAAGAATATAGGTAAAGTTCATTGGTCAAGTGAATGTCTTGAGGGACTTCAAAAAATGATCGCTGTGGAAAATGCAGAACTTGATTTGGCTATTTATGAAAATGAAAATATCGAAACAGAGAATTTCGACCTAATTAATCTTAATCTAATGATGGTGGATAATTTAAGGAGTAACAAATGATCTACACAATACCAATGGTAATTGTCTCTATTTACCTGGCTGTATGTTTCCGGGAAGAATTTAAGGATAATACTTATGGATATCTGGCAATGGTTTGTCTTGGTGCTTTAATCTGGCCTGTAACTGTAATCTGGATGGTGTCAGCTTGGTTTGAATGGAGGAAAGGATAATTAAAATTACAGCCCCTTTTAATAAGGGGTTTTTTATGCTATACTTATTTATTGATATTTTACAGGAGGATTCAGACATGAAGAAATATGTATTAATTACGCTGTTGGTATTGGCTTTGTCATTTTCGACAATGGTAACAGCAGAAAGCCTGGAAGGGTTTTTTATCTCACTAGAAAATATTCCTAATTTGACTATGGTAGAAATTCAGGCTGTTTCGGCGCCGGATTTTGGAGGTGTAGCCGTTCTTTCGGTTGACCTTAGTGAACAGGTAGTTATTGATAATAAAGCGGTTAGTGCATCGGCAGACATCGGCCTTGAGATGGAAACTATAGTAAAATCTTACAATATAAAGTATTTTGCACAATTAACAATAATCAGCGAACTGAGGGGAGGATACTTGCATTTTGCAAGTCACTATCAACAGTTAACTTTAATTATTTAGTAATAAGAAATTTGTTTCACGTGAAACCCGGTTTGATCAGCCGGGTTTTTTATGGTATATTACTTTTGTGGGGTAGTTCAGTTGGCAGAACACATGGCTCATAACCATGATGTCACGGGTTCGAGTCCCGTTCCCGCAATATTAAAAATCTAATTCCAATTGAAATATATTAACGCTTTTTTTTACTGGAAATATAGTATAAAAATATTTGCATTTATCCCATTCACATTGTAAGCCTTTTTTAGTCCAGTGTGCCGGTCCATTACAACATGGACAAAGAACTGTATCAAGTCGGATATCATAGATAAGATTCATATTAAAATAATGATATCTGAGATTTTTCACCTTCAGTAAGTTGAAAATCTTTTTTACACAATTTAAACATTTCACATGTTCCATCATTTTTTACAAGATCATTTAAGATTTTTGTTGCTACTTCATTATTACAAGCATCATAATTATAATTTAATTGGATACCTGCAATAGGACACGGTTTTTCACCATATCTACATTCTTCACATTGAGCCTCAAAACATTCCCCTTCTGATCCATTCGCAAAATATGCCATTTATCCTCTCCCCCTCAATCGATGATATACAGTCTCTGTCCAGTTCTTATGATATCCCAGAGCCGTTGCCAGTCCTTTATTCCTATCAGTCTTACCATATTTATATAAATTACTCATCATAGCTTTTTGACGATCTCCAGGTGTCATTTGCTGAATTTTCAAAGCCTGATCAATTAAAGCCTGCATTTGACCGTCTGGAGTATCTTCTGGGAGTACTTCCCGCAAAATCCCTTCTATCTCTTTAGGCGGTTTTCTACCTTCTGCCCGGTCTCTATCTTCCTGCAAGTTATATCCGCAATCGGGGCATAGTTTAGGAAGGCCAGGCCAGACGCCTGAACACTTCGGACAGACTGAGACTTCCGGCGGTTTCATATCGTCTTTATCCCGTTTATTCCGTTTCTTTGCCATAAGCGACCAGTCTCTGATATTAAGTACATGGCCATGGTCCTGAACTACCCCGCTGTGATCCAGAATTATAGCCTGTGTCTTACCAGGGTATGGCCTTAATGCCCTCCCTATCTGCTGGAGGTATAATCCGAGGCTTTTAGTCCTTCGGAGCAGTATAGCGCCCGCAATTACAGGAACGTCCACTCCTTCAGATATTACGTCACAGCTGCAGAGTACCTGGACTTCTCCGGTCTCAAGTCCTTTTATACTTGCTTCACGGTCTGCCCGGTTCATTTTACCGTGAATAGTTTGTGATCTGAATCCAGCAGCTTTAAATTCATCCTCCATTATTTGGCAATGTTCGATGGATACGCAAAAGCAGACTGTAGGTAATCCGTTCAGATATTGTTTATAATGCTGGATAACTGACCCAACAACAACCCGTTTTTTCATTGCTTTGGTTGCCTCTTTGGAGTCATAATCACCACGGGTAATTTTTACTTTTTTTGGTAATAGTTCGGCAGGTGCTGAATATATTTTAGGATATGAAAGATTTCCGGATTTTACCAAATCAACTAGATGAGGACCCATAATCATGGTATCAAAAATTTCAATAAGCCCGGAACCGTCAAGCCTTTCAGGAGTTGCGGTCAGTCCTAGTCTTAAAGCATTGGGGAAATGGTTTATTGTTTTACTCCAAGTATTTGAGATACTATGATGACTTTCATCCACTATTATTAAATCCGGGGGTATGATAGAGTCAAGCCGCCTTACAATAGTTCCAACCATGGCGACCTGTATTAGTTCATCTGTCATAGGACGCCCGGAGGCAATCTGTCCCGCCTGTACTCCAAAATCAAACAGTTTAGACATTGTTTGTTGAAGAATTTCCCGACGGTGAGTAAGGATTAAAACTCTTTTACCTTTTTTGATTGCACCGGTAGCGATAAAAGCAAATATTATTGTTTTGCCTGAACCAGTGGGAGCAACAACTAATGGAGCCTTGTATCCCTGCTTGTATGCCTTAACAACTTCTCTTACTATATCTTCTTGATAGTCCCTGAGTTTCATATAAGATCCAGAACCTTTTTTACACATCCATGTAAATCATTTTCTACTTCTCTATTTTTGAATCTTAGAACTTTCCATCCTAAATTTTTTAAAACATTATCTTTTCGTTTATCTTGAGCTTGTCTTATTAAAGCGGTATGAGAATTACCATCAACCTCTATTGCAATTTTTAAAATCGGATTGCCTATGTCTATTTTATAAGCTGTTGGAATACCATTTCCTTTTGGTTCTCCTGTAAGAGCTACTACCTCCATAGGCCAACCTAAAGCCATAGAAAGAGCAAGTTGATATATTGTATGACCTCTGCCATTACCGCCTTGAATCTTTGGTTTATGTCCCATAGCTCTTAATTTAGTGCTTACCTTTTCTCTGGTTTCTGGATTCTTCATAGGATTATTTTTTATCATTCTTTCTGAAGCATATTTTCTATTTGTCTTTGCCATTGTTTCAGAAGAAACTTTTCGGCAATATTCTTTTGAGCATTCAGAAGAACAATAAGCCCGGCCATGATTATTGTATTTAGAAACCTTATAATATTTGTCTAATATTGCAGGTTTTTCGCATACTGTACAATTTACTGTATCATTTATTTTATTTTTCATACTATTATACTACATGATGATAAGCACCATGTCAAGTAAAATAAATATTTCACACTGGGACCCATTCAGTCAGGCTATATCCTTCTGGACTTGAATCCTCCATAGCTACATATGCCCGCCCGCCTATGCTCTTGCAATAATTAAGATAATTCTTTTGCTGTGGTGACAATCTGGAATGTGCAATTGTTTTTACTTCGATAGCACAATAAACCGGAATTGGTTTTACATATCTGTTATCAAATTCAAAACCGAAGATATCAGGAAAACCCTTTGTTCTTTTACCTGGGTATGGTCCGTACCATTTTGGAGTACTTTCACCCCACGGTGTAGCGAGACCCTGCTGCATGGTGTACAGCCTGCCCCGGCGTTCTACTGAGAAAGAGGTTATTACATTCCGGACAATTACTTCATGTTTAGATGCCATTATGCCCGGTGTCCTCTTATTCTGTAGCCTATCCCTTTAAATATAGGGTGACTGTTTTTTTCTGCCCAGTCTTTTAATGCTGTGCCTATTCTCCATAGTAATTTAAATTTCATTTGTTACACTCCTTACAGATAATCTGCCATTCTTCATTAACTTTTTTATTCTTCCAGCCAGCCTCTTTCATTTGTTTTTTTGCAATATGATAAGGTCCCGATAATTCAAGAGTATTTTTACACCCTTTATTATCACAATCTAATACTGTTTTAATTGCCATTTGTTGCCTCCCTGGTTTCTTTCAAATAATTACTACCCACTTTGTTAGAAACCCCAAAACCTAAAAACTTTTTACCACAATACCAAGACCCAACATGAATATTATTTTTATTAAAATGATTAAATATTATATGTTCAGGTATTTTAGTTTCGATTTCTAACTCAGATAAAAAAATCATTCTCCTTTAACCTCCCTTACAATTTCCCCATTAAAGACATTTTTTACAAGATGGATATCCGGGGTTATGCCTCCCAGCTCATTTAAAATATTTACTTCTTCAGAAGAATACTTAACATAACCCTTTTGTCCATAGCGTTTCAGGTCTTTTACAGTGGTAATACCTGTCTCATTGTCAAGCTTTAAATCCATATCTAAAATTTTACTGTGAAGATATGTTATCATTTTACAATAACTTTTATTCCTGTTATTTCAAAAAATACATTTTTATCAAAATGAGGAATTTCTGATACAGCAATTCTTTCCTGAATTAAAAGAGTAGACCATAAATATTTCCATGATTTTTTATAAGAGATATACCTATAATCCCCAAACTTACCAGTTTTAGTTCTGACTCTATATTTAACAAGTCTGAATCTCATTAAAATATTAAATCCTCTTGAATGTAATATTTTTTGTAATTCTGATTCTTCCAAAAGTTTATTAAAAGCATAACTTTTGGCTGGTGATTTTGAATTCAGGTATCCGCTGTTCCGGTATCCGCTGTTCAGGTCTCCGCTGTTCAGGTATCCGCTGTTCAGGTCTCCGCTGTTCCGGTCTCCGCTGTTCCGGTCTCCGCTGTTCCGGTCTCCGCTGTTCCGGTATCCGCTGTTCAGGTATCCGCTGTTCCGGTCTCCGCTGTTCTTTTTACCAGTATTATCTTTGCCGCTGTTTACTAATTCCAATAATTCACCCCATGGAATTTCTCTAATTATTTTGATTTTATTGGTTACCTGTTTATCATCGTCAAGACCCTCAATTTTGCCTAATAATTCAACCTCAGCAACTTTATTTTTAGGATCAAATTTATAATAATCAAAACAATCTACAGCTTTTTTACAGGCATGAAACCCCAAACTACATAACTGAGGATCTTCTTTTATAGAATAAGTTTCACCTACTTTGTAATGAAAACTTCTACATGTCCAATCTGGATTAAATACTTTATACGCCTTCATAATTCCCTTCTTTACTCTTTATTTGTCTATTACTGTATATTATATCTATACATATGTCAACTAAAAAAGCCCCTATTTTTTAAGATAAGGGCTAAAATAATTATTCAGTAATAATTTTATACTGATCTTTATCAAACCGTATTTTCTGGCAATCCTGGAAAGTTTCATTATGCATATAAAAGAGGGGCATATCTCTTTTAATTTCTGAAACTTCGGTTTCAAGTTGTTGGCAGGCAGTCTCTGGAAAGTTTAACATTTTACGATATGCAATTAATCGGCCTTGCATCATAGCAAGATCACGGGGCTTATCTACATTTTCTAGGGCTTCTTTGATTTCTGCAATATTTCCCCGGATTGGTTTAATGAAGATTTCGATAAAATTTTCCTCTTCAATTGCTGCCTTTACAGATAAAACTCTTGCCCGAAGATCAGTAAGTTTTTTAATTGCTCTTTCTTCCTGAATGTTTTTAAGCTTATTTTCTTCGGTTTCTGTTAATGGTTCCACATTTTCATCATCATCAAAAATATGTAATCCTTTTTCTTCCTGTACATCTGACATAATGTTGCTCCTTAAATATTTATTATCCCATTATAACATGGGTTATTGCTAAAATGTTTCCCCTCCTGAATCAAGATTACCGTTTCCGGCGCTGTCTGGTTTCCATGTGTCCACATAGCAAGTATGTGTATTTCCGTAATTATCAGCCTGTCTCATTTCGGAAATAATAATTTTCAGCTTTTTAGATTTCTGTTTAGTCTCAAATCCATGTTTTTTATAGATTTCACCGAATCCATCAAGCCCAAGGGTAATACTTATATTACCATAATTGCCTGTTACTTTACCTTTTCCGATGTAGATTTTATCGCTCATATTGCCTCCTTTTAAAATGGTATATCATCCTCATTTCCGGTTATTTCTATTCTGAAACTCTCAGCACCTAAGATTCTGGTCTCTGTAATCCTTTCATCCATGCGGACATCTTCATAAAAATTCTTTTTTCCTAATGGTTTGCGCCCTTCTTCCTCGCACCATTCTTTATACTGATCATAAATCTCCTTTCTTTTTACAGACATTGTATAAGCCTGGTTGTAATATCTTTCTTCCATAAATTTAACAACGCTGTTGGACTCTATTAACCAGATATCTTTTTCTTTCTGAGCCCATTCAGGGATTTGCATAATAAAATCATTATCACAAAACTTCTCCCATGCCCTCATAGTAAGGGCAACTATTGCCGGACGTTCGTCAAAAGTTTTATCTTGTAATTCTTCTGATTCTTCACCATGGGGATATTTACCTAAAATTTTATCAAGTAATCTGGTATCATGTTTTTTAATATTATTCTTATATGGAACCATAACCATCCGGCGGGCTAATCCTTCAAGCCCTTTTGTATGGAATTCATAATTAGATACAAAGAACATTGACATACTAATATTAACCCCATCGACTGCAGGCATATTTTTCTCTTCTACTGTAATTGTCTGTTCTCCTGCATATGCTTTAATAAATGCCTCTGGTAACATCTTTCTGGTTTTCAAATCAGGCTCAATAAATACCTTTTTACCCCATAATCCAGAAGAGGCAAAACGGTTTTCCATATCTGTAATAGGCTTTTCAACACAAAATTCCTTTCCTATAATAGATTTAATTATATCAAGAAGAAAACTTTTACCAGTTCTTTGCTTGCCATAAATACCGAAAAAGTATTCATTTGGTTTTACTGGAGAAAGTGAATAAGCTATTATCTGGCTAATAAAAATAAGTGTATCTTTTATTGATTTTATTTTATCCTTTTTATTTAATCTCTCAAAATATTTATGAGGTATTAATTCCTTTATAAAATAATAAAATGCGGGTGCGTCTTTTTCTGGATCAATATTATTATAATTTGTATGGTCATAATCAAAATCAAGACAATGGACTGGATACAGTTTTTTATAGAAATCTTCACCATATTTAATCCGTTCGAACCATTCAATTTTATCCTTAGTAATATGAATAGCTCCATTGTTAAAATGAATATATGGAGAAATTGCAGAATCTTTAAAAGGATTATTTCCAACATACCCCAGGGAATGACGATCTAAATATTGTTTTGTATCATTTATAAATGTTGTTGCTTTTTGCTTTTTTGCTATTACCCACTGCAGGCCAGTATCTTCAAGCCATCTTTGAAAATTACATAAAATATCATTTTTAGTAGTTTTTCTCCAGAAGTGTTCATCCTCATAATAATTCCAGAATCCTCCGGATGATTGTTCTAAGCTATCATGATCATAATAATTTTCTATGAATTTCCGGTAAACCTGGTAAGGATCAATTTGAACAGATATAGAATTATAAGGAGTAAACTCTTCAATAAACTTTAAAGGGTCCCCACCTTCCTCTACAAAATCAGCAATATCCCATCCGTGGGGATCATCTTCAAGAGGTTTATTTTTATAGATATCTAATATTTTTGAAGTCGATAATTGAGATTTAATATAATATGCTGCTTTCATCCCTGATTGTAATTCTCTGGGAAGGAAGAACTCTTTATTTTTATCAAGTTCTGAATCGGTATCAGGCCATATTATAATTTCCCGACCTTTTAACAGGTTCCAATTTGTTTTTCCCATATTGGAAGTTCCACCGATCCATGAAATAACATTATATCCAGGGACTTCTACTCTTGCGCATTTTTCACCTTCCACAATTAAAACAGGTAAATTATTATCTTTGATTTTCTCAATACCATAAGGAGGAAAAGGCTTTAAATCATCATGCCATTTTGTCTGCCATTTATTATCAGTTCCCAAATAAAATAATATGTCGTTTTTCTTGCGCTTCTTGCCTTTTACTTTTTGTTCCATTTCAAAACGACATACAACAAAACACCATCCTCCGTCTTTATTATAATATCGGCTTATACTTGTAGCCTTACCCCAGTTATCCAGACACCATTGATCTTTTACTCGTTTCTTTAAAGATTCTTTTATTTCAGCAGTATCAGGAATAGGAATTTGCGGAGGTATTAAATCTTTCTTATTTTTATGCTTTTTCTTAGAAGTATCAGGATTTATAAATATACCGCCTGATTCATTTAAAATATGCTCAGCTGCTTCTTTCGAATTTACCCCTCTGGCTTTAGAAACCAGATCTATAAAATCCCCACCTTCTCCAGTTTGATGATCATAATATTGTCCAGTCTCTTCATTGATATGAAAAGATCCAACATTACGATCACTTCTTAAAGGTGACAAAATATAATATTCACCTGCCCTACTATATGAGCCTTCAGAATTAAAGAAGGAATGAATTAAACCAGCTCCTATTTTATTTCTTGCGGCTTCAAAAACATCATTCATTTATAACCGCCGTTAGTTGATTTCTATGTCTTCCTGGTTTTCTGTTTTTACTTCTACTTCGTCTTTTAAATAAAGACGTAGGGCATCTGATACAATATCTCTTAAAGTTGCATCATTTTGAAGGGCTTTAATTTGTGCTTCCTTTTTTAAATCAGAATCAATTTCAACAACTACTCTTGATAACATGATTACTCCTTGTTTATTATGTAAGTAATAACAGCATATAACATATGTACATAGATATCAACCCCTTAAATGATTTATTTTTATCATGCGAAAAGCGATGCGAAAACCATGTTAAAAGCGATTTTTCAGGGTATTGGTTTTAACATATCAGCCATTTTTATATATTATATTTATAGTAATGATTGTTTAATATGTACATGAATTTGGTTAAATATGCGAAAACGGGCCATAGTAAATTCCCGTTTTCCCACCGTTTTCGCATCGCTTTTCGCATCGCTAATTATATACTATATAAAGACTTAGCCTTTAATATGTTAAAATGTTAAAAAAAACTCTAATTCCTGAGCTTTAATTAAAAATGAGTGTACAAATGTACAACACAATATAAAGATTCTAAAGAAGTTGGCTTTTATTTCCCCATTTTAGCATATTACTTGTTTTTCTACTATTTTACAAAATCAATTTTCAGTGATATACTTGTAATTATGGAAAAGAAAAAAAAGAAACATGCAGGCGGAAGACCTACAAGATATCAAGAAAAGTTTTGTATTCAGGCTAGTAAATTATGTAAACTTGGTGCAATAGATAAAGATTTGGCTGATTTTTTCGGAGTTTCAGAGGTTACTATTAATGCATGGAAAAAGAAATATCCAAAGTTTCTTAAGTCCATAAAAGCATCCAAAGAGGATCTTGATGGTATGGTGGAAAGAAGATTATTTGAAAGAGCCACAGGATACAAACATCCTGATGTCCATATTAGCAATTATAAAGGGGAAATAACCATTACTAATATCAAAAAACATTATGCTCCTGATACCGTAGCAGCTATTTTCTGGCTGAAAAATAGGCAACCTGAAAGATGGAGAGATAAGCACGAAATGGACCATTCAGGGAATGTTTCTGTTACGATTATCGATGATATAAAAGTAAAGAAATGATACGGACATACAAGTGCCCTAAATGCGGAGAATTTGAGCATTATCGAAAAGATGCTATTATCCTTGATAAATGTCCGAAATGTGATAATAATATAAAACAGGTGTTCGGTTGTTTTTTTCAACTGAAGGGTTCCGGGTTTTATTCTACAGATAACAAGGCGGGGTAAAATGGCTTTTCCAATTAACGATAAATTAAAATTAACAAGAAAACAATTATCTTCTTTCATTAATGACCATGACACTCTTGTTCAGTTTGAGCGATTGATAAAATATATTAACAGGCTTATACCAGAAGATGATACAGACAGCTCACAGGCTCTTTTTGCAATAGAGTCAAGGGCAAATGATCTAACAAGTGAAGTTGCAGAACTGAAAAAACCGCTACATAATTTGATCACTGTTGCTAAATCTGGTGGTGATTTTACAACTATTGAAGAGGCTCTTGCTTTTATCACAGATAATTCATCAACAAACAGATATACAATTGCTGTAGCGCCTGGATTATACGAGGTAGACAATACAGCTGGAGCCTTGCAGTTAAAATCATATTGTAATATATCATCTACAGGACTAAGATCGGTTACATTTACCCCGAAAGATCCTGCACAAGATATGTTTTTAGGAAATACCTTTTCTCATCTTGTAGGTATTGTATTTTCTGGCAACACTGGAACAAGTTATATTGTCAGGCATGAAGGATTAGGAAGTACTTTTATACAAGATTGTGTTCTTAGGGATTGTTCAAATGGATTTATTCTAAACAATGCATCAGCTTTATTTGAGATTAAAGTTTTAGCAATAAATAATCCAGCGGGAACAATCACCATAAATGCAATAAATATAGTAGCTGGGGCAGCTACGCTTGATGAAATCACTTTCAGGGGGACAGCTAAAGTTACTACCGGAATAAGTATAAGTGGGACAGATTCTTTTGTAAATATTCATAATATGATTGCGGCAACACCTGGGATGCACACAGCAATAAAATGTTTTGACGGTTCCAAAACATTAGGCACAGCATTATTTATAGGGTTATGCACTGATGGGCTAGTTGTTTATGGAAATGACACAATTGTAGAGTTTGATGCTGTAAAAATACAGAATTGTTTCAATGATGGTTTCCGGATTGAAAATGTTGGTACAGGAATTAACCTGTCGCTGTTTGCTACAACAATAATCAATTGTGTAAATCTCAATTTTAATATTCTTAATCCCAATGTAACTGTACTAGGGAATGGTTACACACAATTGAATAAATCTTTTATTATCCCAGGGGCAGAAATATTTGCATATTTATTAGATACAACAGAGGGAGACGAAGGTCTTAATGTTTTTGGAGAATTACATGTAGGAACTCCGACAAGACCCACAGAGTCAGTCTTTGGTGGTGGCGATTCCTACACAAATGGAATGATAGTTTATACGGAAACTACTCTTGGTGCTTTTGTAGATGTAAGTGATGAAGCAAGAAGTTCAAGCGGATCCTCTTTCACTTTTCCTGGGATAGCAGCAGATAATTCTATATATCTTGCTAGTATTTTAAATGATGGGACTGACTATTTGGAGCACTTTGGAATAAAAGTAAGTGTATTAACAGCAGCTGTGAAAGGGGCAGGGAGTATTATAATTGAATATTGGGATGGAGCAGCATGGACAGAAGTTCCAAGTATGGAAGTAGAATCCGGTGGACAATATCTACCCCATGCCAACAAATACTTTGAAAATATCGGAAGTCAGCATATTAGATATGATAGTCAGTTAGCGACTAATGGATGGGTTAAGAATGATCCAATGTCTTTAGGTACTAATTATTATTGGATAAGACTTAGAATTGATTCTGCAGTAACTACAGCACCAATATTTGAACAATTCAAATTGCACACAAATAGATCTGAATTAAATTCAGACGGATGGATTGAGTATTTTGGTAGTGCTCGTCCTATTGGTCAACTACCTCTTTCTATTGGAGGTGACAGGGCATTTGCGGGAACGGTACAAAATCAATCTATATGGATCAATCTAAATGTTGCAGCTGGTTTAATTGAAAATAGATTTATCACCACAACTAGTTATATAGGAAGGTATTTCTTTGCACCATTGGATCTTGATACATCATCACCCATAGAATTTATAATTGCAGGGAGGCCAACAGGGACGGGAACTGTAGAAATAACAATAGCCTATGATTGGGTGACTGAGGGAGATATAGCATATACTTCAGATCCTGGATTATTACCAGGAAAACAGTCAGTTTCAGAATCAAGAGCCGTGGTTGTAGGAGAAATTGAGGTTTATACCTTTTTGTTAGATGTATCAGGAGTGTTATCAAGAAGAGATGGAGGTGCTCCAGACTTCATTGCAATTTCAATAAATATGAGTGTTCTATCTGGTTCTAACTTTGATCTTATGGCACTCGAAGCTAATTACACGAAATGGTGTGAAGGAGGGCATGTTTGATAGATATTAAGCTATCTGACTGCATCGCTTCCAATTTTTATGATCTACATAACGAGATATCAACAGAGGATTTTATTGAATATTGGCTTAGAGGTGGAAGAGGATCAACAAAGTCCTCTTTCATTTCTATAGAGATAATTCTCGGAATTATAAAAGATCCTGAAGCAAACGCTGTAATCTTCCGAAGATATGAAAATGAAATACGTGATTCTGTCTTTGGTCAGATCAAATGGGCAGCTAATAAACTTGGTGTTGCAGGGCTTTTCAGGTTTAATGTTTCCCCATATAAGATTACATATATTCCTACAGGTCAAATTATTATATTCAAAGGTGCTGATAATCCGCAGAAGATAAAATCTATTAATCTCGGAACCGGATATGTGAAATTTTGTTGGTTTGAAGAGGTTGATCAGTTCCCTGGTATGGGAGAAATAAGAAATATATTACAGTCTCTTTTCAGAGGTACGACAAAAAAACAGATAAGTTTCTACTCTTACAACCCTCCAAAGTCTGCCAGATCATGGGCAAATATGGAAAGCAAAGCGTCAAAAGTTGGTAGGACTGTTCATTACTCAGATTATAGAGAAGTTCCCCTTGAATGGCTGGGGGAGCGTTTTGTTGCAGAGGCAGAGCATTTAAAAAATGTTAATGAAATGGCTTATAAACATGAATATTTAGGTGAAGAGGTCGGGACAGGATTAGAAATATTTAACAATGTTACAATCAGAACAATTACAGAAAACGATATGTCTTATTTTGATAACATATATCAGGGGCTTGATTTTGGTTATGCAGCGGATCCTCTTTGCTTTGAGCAAATGCACTACGATTCTAAGCGGAATCAGCTTTTCCTATTCGATGAGATTTCAGGACACGGGATAAAAAACAGAGAATTTGCAGAAATGTTGTCAGAAGAACAAAAAACAGAATTAACTATGGCGGACAAAGCAGAACCTAAGAGCATTGATGAACTAAGAGAAGATCATGGGCTAAAAATCACAGGTGCAGAGAAAGGTCCTGGGAGCGTTGATCATGGTGTAAAATGGCTTCAAGATCTTGAGGAGATAATTATTGACCCTGTACGATGCCCATTATCCGCAAAGGAATTTGTCAATTATGCCCTTGAAGTGAACCGACAAGGGGAAGTGATAAGTAAGTTTCCGGACAAGGACAACCATAGTATTGATAGTATCCGCTATGCATGTTCTTTGGCTATTCAGAGATCCAGACTTGACAGAAAGAAAAAATCGGTTAAAATAATAGATGTACCGACACAAAATAGGTGGTAAAATGCCAAAGAAAATGAATGATGAATATAAATTAAACTTTTCAGAGGGTGCACAGCAGCGATTTAATAAGTTGTGCAGAAATGAAAACTGGTCATGGGCTGGCCTTGCTCTTGCTTTGATAAAAAGGTTCGGTGTTTCAGAAATAGAAGACTTTCATTACATTCTCGGGGAATCTATTAAATCCCTGAAAGGTGAGAAAAATGACAAAGGCTGAAAAACATCAGGATATACATTCTGAGGCAATGCGCAATTTTGATAAATGCCAGAGCGCTCTATATTCTGAGCGGAAACAATGTCTTGAGGATCGCCGATTTTATTCCATAGCTGGAGCGCAGTGGGAGGGATCTCTCGCAGAACAGTTTGAGAATAAACCAAAGTACGAAATTAATAAAATACACCTTTCAGTAATGAGAATTATAAACGAATACCGTAATAATAGAATTTCGGTTGATTTTGTCTCCAAAGATGGTACCAATGACAATGACCTATCTGATGTATGTGATGGTCTATTCAGAGCGGATGAACGAGATTCTGGGGCTGAAGAAGCTTATGATAATGCTTTCGAGGAGGCTGTTGGTGGTGGTTTCGGAGCTCTTAGGATAGGTAACAAATACGAAGATGAGGAAGACGATGATAATGAAAACCAGAGAATCAGAATTGAACCGATCTATGATGCTGATTCATCGGTATTTTTTGACATAGGTGCAAAACGACAAGATAAGGCTGATTCAAAGTACTGCTTTGTTATGTATGCCATTTCACCTGAAGATTTTGAAGAAGAATACGGTAAATCTCCGACTACTATTGGTAAAGAAATCACACAAATAGAATATGACTGGTATACTCCTGATATCGTGTATGTAGCAGAATATTACAGGGTAGAAGAAAAGCGGGAGACTATCCGGATTTTTAGAACAATAACTGGAGAAGAAGAGCGATATTCTCAAGATGATTTTGATGATAACCCTGAACTTATGGAAGAACTTTCCGCCGTTGGATCAAAAGAGATTCGGCAGAAGAAAGTCAAAAAGCACAAAGTAAGAAAATATATCCTATCTGGAAACGAAATATTAGAAGATTGCGGATATATTGCAGGAAAGAATATCCCTATTATACCAGCCTATGGAAAACGCTGGTATGTTGATTCAATTGAGCGATGTATGGGACATGTAAGGCTTGTTAAAGATGTTCAGCGTATTAAAAATATGTTGACTTCAAAGCTGGCCGAAATTTCCGCATTGTCCACAGTTGAAAAGCCTATATTCACACCTGAGCAAGTTGTAGGACTTGAGGAGCGCTGGGCGAGTGATAATATTAAAGATTATCCTTACCAGCTTGTGCATCCAATAACAGATGCAGCAGGGAATCAATTACCCGCAGGACCCATTGGTTATACCAAACCTCCGCAAATACCTCCTGCACTTGCCGCCCTTCTTCAATTAGTTGATATTGATATGAAAGATATTCTCGGGAACCCTGGGGAAGGTGAAAAGATTGTTTCCAATATTTCCGGTAAAGCTATTGAGATGATCCAGAAAAAAATAGACGGCCAAGCATTTATTTATATGTCAAACTTTGCAAAAACAATCCGCCGTGTTGGTGAAATTTGGCTTTCAATGGCCAAAGATGTTTAT
>DAOWEB010000418.1 GCA_030638735.1 Spirochaetaceae bacterium | reverse complement strand
TGCCCAAAAAATGGTGATGTTGTCCATAATTTGTTTTTCAACAATTGAACAATCGAGCAATTGAGCAATCGAACAACATATTGTTTCATTGTTAATTGTTATTGTTTTTTGATTTGTCCATTGTTAATTGTATATTTTTTAGTTAAGCACATAACTTCTCCTGTAACTGCTCTTCATAAAGCATCAGATTCTATTGCAAAAGGAGATTTTAAAATAAGAGTAAATATTTATAGACATGATGAATTAGGAGATCTGGCAAACGGTTTTAATTTAATGGCAGAATCTCTTGAAGCTGCAGAGAAATGGAAACAACGGATTATTGCAGATTCAGCCCATGAGCTGCGAACACCTGTATCTCTAATTCAAGGGCATCTGGAAATGATGCTTGAGGGTGTATATCCCATGGATAGGGAAGGTATACAAACAATATTTGATGAAACCTTACTTTTAACATCCCTGATTTCAGAGTTGCAGGAATTATCCAGTACAGAAGCAGGGAATACAAGCCTTGAAATGGAAAAAATATCTCTGGAAGATCTGATAAAATCAGTTATAAATAATTTCAAAGCCAAAATGGATGAGAAAAATATTAATCTGGATATTAATGTTGAAGAAGGCCTTTTAAAAGTACTCGCAGACAGACAAAAGTTGTATCAGGTACTTTTGAATATAATTTCTAATTCACTGAAATTTACACCAGTAGATGGGCTTGTTACAATTTCCACCTGGTTGGATAAAACTATTGGTTCATTTTTTTTATCAATAGAAGATTCCGGTCCTGGTATAGATCCTGAGGAAAGAACAAAAATTTTTGACCGATTTTACAGAATAGATAAACATAGAAACAGAGATGCCGGAGGATCAGGTCTGGGGCTTGCAATAAGCAGTGAAATAATAAGTCGTCACGGAGGAACAATTGAAGCAGTAGATCCAATTATTGGAAAAGGTACACGAATACTAATAACCCTTCCTGTTTAACGGAAACTGGAGAAGGGAGGAAGGAGACCGAAGGATTGAATATAGAAGGTTAGTCTATCTTTCTCTTTCTTCCTGTCTCCGTTCTCCAGTCTCCATTTTCCCATCCTATTCTCTTGACTATATAGCAATTTAGCTGTAAAAAGTTACTTTCAGTAATCAAATAGCTAACAAAAATAAATGGCAGGTAAATAATGAAAAACGAACTATCTTATATGCTGGTAACCCCGTATACACTAAGTAAAAGCAGGACTGGTGGTGTCATGGCCAGGCTTTTATCCCGAATAGATTTGGAATTTGTTGGAGCTCAGGTTTTTTCTCCTTCAAAAGAGATGGCAGATGCATATGCAGATTCTATAGAAAAAAACAGCTCTGAGGATGATAAAAAGATATTGGGTCTTCTGGCTGATTATGTAAGAACAAAATTTATTTCTACAGATGATAAACGTAGAAGAGTTATGTTAATGCTTTTTAAGGGAGAAGATGCTGCTGTTAAGCTTTCAAGTATTGCAGGCGCTCTTAACTATAAAAATATAAGTATAGAATCTATAACAGGAGAAACAATTAGAGATACTTATGCTGATTTAGTAATGTCTTCTGAGAATCCTGATGAGGTACAGTATTTTGAACCTGCAGTTTTTACTGCAAGAACAAAGGAGAATGCAGAAATTAACTTAAAAATATTTGCAGACTTCCTGAAGAATGAGCAGGCCATTGTAGAGAATATGAATTATAAAAATCCTTCAAAAATTGAGAGAACTCTTGTAATAATTAAGCCGGACAACTGGAAATATGCCAGCTCCAGGCCTGGTACAATTATTGATATGTTTTCAAGAACTGGCTTACGCTTGATTGGTTGTAAAATTCAGCAGATGTCAGTAGCTCAGGGACTGGAATTTTATGGTCCTGTTAAAGATGTTCTTATTGAAAAACTTGGCCCTGTTTTTGGTAAAAAGGGAAAAGAAGTTCTTGAAGCTAAATTTGATATTCAACTCTCTGATGAATCCTTTAAAATGATTACCGATTCTTTTGGCGCGGAATATGCAATTGATCAGTTTCATCAGATTATTGAATTTATGGCTGGGACAAAGCCATCAGAATGCCCTGCAGATGAACTTGAAAGTCCTGGCAAGGTTAAAAGTATGGTTTTAATATATGAAGGTGTAGATGCTGTTAATAAGATTCGTGATGTCCTTGGTCCTACAGACCCTACTAAGGCTCCTGGCGGGACAATTAGAAGAGAATTTGGTAGTAATATAATGGTAAACACAGCACATGCTTCTGATTCGGCTGAAAATTGCAGGCGAGAGATGGGGATTGTTCGTATAATGGATAATAACTGTTATGCTCTTATGGAAGATTATCTTTCCTGATACAGGCAATTATTCTCTAATACTGAATTCACATCCGCAGTAATTCTGGCGATAGAGTCCGTATTCCTTACTGAGTTCCACACTTCTTAAGAAACCGTTTTTCTTTTTGAAGTTGAACTCCATAAATCCGGGGAATACGGATGCAATATCAAAAATAACTTTTGAATTTTTATATGGACCAAGGGTAAGGGTTGTTGTAAATGCAGTAAAACCTAATTCTTCTGCCTTATCTGCGGTTCTTTTTAAATTAAATTCGAAGCATAGACTGCATCTGCTTCCCCCTTCCTGTTCTGTTTCATGTCCTTTTACATATTCTCTCCACTGTTCGTGATCCCAGGAGTCAGTAACCAGTGGTACACCCCATATATTTGCAAGTTTATTGGCAGATTCCAGTCTTTTTAGGTACTCAGATTCCGGGAAAATATTAGAATTTGAATAAAACAGGGTGACATCCCAACCTTCTTCCTTTAATCTTTCTCCTGAAGGGGATGCACAAGGTGCACAGCATGTATGTAATAAAATTTTCTTGTCGCTCATGAGCCTCCAGAGGGTTAGAAAAGCTAACTGTGCTAAAAAACAGGTAGTTTTATTAAACCTAATATAAAATAGAAAAGCTAAACCCTGAATTATGGTCAAATATTAGCTTTTTTAATTAATTTTCCAATAGTAATAAGTGTACTTGACTAATAATCGTTCTAATCATACACTTCATTCCAGTATGTTAGTAGAAATAAACAGTAATTGCCTGTTAAATGGCAGTTTGGTTAAAAAAGAATTAGTATTACTATCCTCAGTTGTCGTGGTTCAGGGAAGAAATTTACTATCTTCTTCTGTTAACGTAGACAGTATGTAGGAAAAGCAAAGAGTTTTCTACCTGCTGTCCCATGACAGCAGTTTTTTTTTGCCGGAAAACCATATGTTTTTAAGAAGAAAGTGGAGGTAAGAATGAAAAAAGGTAAAAGTACAGGAGCAAGATCACTTGTACGTTCATTGGAAAAAATGGGTGTAGAAGTAATTTTCGGGTATCCGGGAGGTGCTAATCTTCCTATCTATGGTGCACTTCAGGGTTCTTCTATTAAACATATTCTTGCCAGGCATGAGCAGGGTGCTGCACATATGGCAGACGGGTATGCAAGAGTAACCGGAAAAGTCGGTGTCTGCCTTGCAACAAGTGGTCCGGGGGCTACAAATCTTGTAACAGGTATAGCAACGGCTTATATGGATTCATCCCCCATTCTAGCTATTACAGGTCAGGTTCCCTCTACCATGATAGGAAACGATGCATTTCAGGAAGTAGATATAACTGGCATTACTATACCAATTACCAAGCATAATTATTTAATTCAAAGTGCTGTTGAAATTGGTCCGGTAGTGGAGGAAGCCTTTTATCTGGCGGATTCAGGTAGAAAGGGACCTGTTCTGATTGATATTCCTAAAGATATTTTATCTTCTGAATTTAATATTAATGATGAAAAAAAATATGTTCTTGAGGGATACAATCCCACCATAAAAGGACATCCTGGTCAAATTAAAAAGGCTTCAGCATTGATAAAGGAATCAGAGAGACCGGTAATTATTGCAGGAGGAGGTGTTTTCCATTCAGATGCCTTTGAAGTTCTTCAGAAATTTGTAGAGAAATCGGGAATTCCTCTTGTTCATTCTTTAATGGGTAAATCTTCGATAGATTCTGATCATATATTAAATTATGGTATGTATGGATATCATGGAAAGGTTGCTGCCAATACTGCAATTGTTAAGGCCGATCTGATTATTGCAATTGGAACCAGATTTGGTGACAGGTCTACCGGACCTCTTGCAACTTATGCCAAAGATGCAAAAATTATACATATAGATATTGATCCTGCAGAAATTAGTAAAAATGTTTCAGTTTTTATCCCTATTGTAGGGAATGCCAGAGATATTTTACCAAAACTGACAGATCTTGTTAGTTCAAAAGAAATTTCCGACTGGATAGATTTTCTTAATAAGACTTCTGCAGAGCATCCTCTCCGGGGCGTAGGGAACGAAATTTCTGTTCCAGGTGCTCTGGAAGTTGTTAAAAAGGTAGTTGATGATGCAATAATAGTAACTGATGTTGGAAGGCATCAGATGTTTGCTGCTTTGTACTCTGATGTAAAGGCAGGAAGGACGTTTGTAACTTCAGGTGGTTTAGGAACCATGGGCTTTGGTCTTCCTGCTGCTGTTGGAGCTAAGGTAGGTGCACAATCTTTAAGTAAAAACAGACCTGTTGTTCTTATAGCCGGGGACGGAGGTTTTACTATGACCTGTCAGGAGATTATTACAGGAGTTGAAGAAAATCTGCCTCTTATATTGATTGTATTAAACGATTCGAGTCTTGGAATGATAGCACAGCTTCAGGATGAGTTTTATGATGGAAGTTTTAATATATCAAATCTTGGTGATTTTGTTAAATTTGATAAACTTGCAATAAGCATGGGAGCTGTTGGATATCGGGCCGAGACTACAGATGAATTTGAAAAAGCTGTTAAGGATGCAGCTGCTTCAGGTAAAACATGTGTTATAGACTGTATAATAAAAGAGGATGCCCATGTGTATCCCATGGTTACAGGTGCAGATCTATTAGATCTTGTTGAATAAGAGGAGGAATGAATGAAACATACAATATCAATACTTTGTGATAATAAAGCGGGTGTAATGACCCGAATATCAGGTCTTTTCTCCCGAAGGGGATTTAATATAGAGAGCCTTACAGTTGGAACAACTGAGAAAGATGGTAAAAGTAGATTTACTATTGTTGTACAGGGAGATGATTCTGTTCTGGAGCAGATTAGAAAACAACTTCAAAAGCTTGTTCATGTAATTAAAGTCTGGGATATAAAAAGTGAAGATATTATTGAACGTGAGCATTCATTAATAAAAATTAAGGTTGATCCTGATAAAAGATCAGAAATCCTTCAAATTATAACTGCAGCAGAAGCAAAAATTTTAGATTCTACCGGTAATTACTGGACTCTTGAAGTTACAGGCAGTACAGCAGCAGTTAGCAGTGCTATAAGTTTGCTTTCTGAATATAATATTGTTGAGTCCATACGAACTGGTCGAATTGCTCTTGAAAGGGGTATAGGGAAGAGTAAATAACTATGAAAAACTATGATTGTATAATTGTAGGTTCCGGTCCGGCTGGTCTTGGTGCGGCTTTTTACCTTATTGATAAAAAGCCCGATTTAGAGATTCTTATATTGGAGGGTGGTAAAACAAGCTCTGGTGGTCTTAGAAATGATTGTAAGATGAATTTTACCTACCCCATAGGTTTTCCCACTGAAAACTGGAAAAAAGAGGAAGCCGATTTTTATCTTGAAAAGGTAATATCTAAACTCAAACCTGACATACTGGAAAAAAATAATTTGTCCACTTATCAGATGAGAGCAGAAAAACTGGGTGTTAATCTTATTAATATAAAACAAACCCACCTTGGCACTGATGGCGGGCTTCTTCTTATAAAAAAACTTATTGCAGAATTAAAAGAACTGGGTGTCAGTATTGCTCTTGAAGAAACTATGCTCAGTGTAGATTCCAGGAAAAAAATAGTTAAAACTGATAAACGGGAAATTAGTTTTAAAACATTGATGATAGCTCCTGGTAGAAAGGGTTTCAGGTTTATTCAATCAGTTATGGACAGTCTTGGTGTAAATTATATGGATCATATTATTGATATTGGAATTCGTGTAGAAACAAGAGTGGAACATTATCCTATTGTGAAAGATTACTATGACCCCAAGTTTATGTTTCCCGAAAAAGTTCGTACCTTCTGTACTAATAGTGGAGATGCCCATGTTGTTCAGGAAAAATATAAGACAATCCATAATGAAACCTATTACTCTGTAAATGGACATGCTTATTCAAAAGAGAGGGAGGCTAACGGTCTTACTAATTTTGCTATGCTGAAAACTGTTAGATTTACTGCACCTCTTGCAAGTGGTCAGCAGTTTGCAGTTAACCTTGGACTTCAGGCAATGCTTATGGGTGGAAAGAGACCTCTAATGCAGAGAGTAGGGGATTTCCGTCTTGGAAAGAGATCCAAAGAAAGTACTTTTAATGGGGATCTCTACGATTTCAAGCCTACTCTTTCCGGTAGTTGTCCCGGTGATATAAGTCTTGCAATGCCTTCAAAAATAATGAGGAATATTTGGAAATCCATGAAGCTCCTGGACACGATTGTTCCTGGAATTCTTCATCCCAGTACAATTATGTACTATCCTGAAATTAAACTCTATGCTAATAAACCTGAATTTTTAGATAATCACTTTCGTGTTAAAGATACTGTTTATTTTGCCGGGGACGGAGCTGGTACAAGTCGGGGTATTACTGCTGCCTGGGCCAGCGGGATAAGGGCTGCCGAGGGGATGTTGGCGGTTATGCTGTCGTAGAGACGTAGCCTGGTCGTGCGCTTCGCTTACTGCTCGGCTATGCAACCTAAGCATGCTACGTCTCTATGACAGCGAAACAGTCTGTACACAGCGGAACAGGAAGAATTTCAGGAATACGGGGAAAATAATGTGGAATATCAAAATGTCCAGGTGTATGAGAGCCCTATTCCCCATAAAATAGATGCCATTCCTGCTCCATTCTGGTAATATCCTGTCTGGGTTCCTATTTCTTCCGGGTCTGATGGGTCTTCATCATATACAAATGTATCTCCTTTAGTTTCCGGAAGTTCCTCTCTGAATAAAGAAAACATTAACTTCCCATTTGATCCTGTTTTGACATCAATTTTAAATTCTGCCCTATACCAGAAATTAGCATAAAATGAATCCATATAGTATGTCTTTGTAAGAACATGATGATCCAGATCCCAGGCATAGATAAATGGGGAAAGATCTATATTTATTCCTGTAGTAATATCTTTGTATGTATAATTAATTTCTGCAGAGGCATAAAAAATATTTTGAATGACTTTATAATCAATTCCATTTAAACCAATAAAATCCGCTGGTTGAGGATCCGGGTAAATAAAATCCAAAACCTCATCTTCCCAATCCCATAAGTTGAACTTATATCCTAATCCGGTTTGTAAGGATATGTATTTAGAAAGATTGAAACTACGTTTAATCCCTGTATTTAGTATAAAAGAATTATCCAGCCATATTTTACTTAAAGACCAGTGGGTTCTATCTGTGCTTGTAGAATCTAACCAGTCTGTATCGGTCATTTCACCGGTTTCCGTGGTAATTGAAGTTGAAGCAGACAGATACAGGGTCCATGATCTCCATTCCGCATCTGCTGTAAGATTAAGCAGGAAAATATTATCAAGGTTCCAGAGCAGTTCGCTAAGGTAGGGGCTTTCCCATCCTGCAGATGGGTAAACTATTTCCCTGTACTGACCGTTCAAGTAACTGAGTCCAGTACCTAACGAGAAATCTATATCTTCCAGAAAACTCTTTGCAGGTGATTTATCTGAATCTGAATTCTCTTCTGAGAAACAAGGGTGAAATATGAAGACCAGATAGAGAATAATTATTAGATATTTAAATTTACTTTTATTCAGAATCGACTCCTGCTTTTTATATAATTGAATAATAAGTAATTATACCTCTTTATACAAGAATACACTGATTACAGACTTAATAATTAGCAGCTTTCCAGACTATGCATTTAGTATATAGATTGTAAAACCTAAATATTTTTCAGTTTTTCAGGATTTGCTTCCAGGATCAATGCCCTTGCCAGGGAGACCATTGGGTCAATTAGCGGAATATCTTTGTATTTTTTATAGGGTAGGGCTAATGGGATTTCTGTACATCCTAAAATTAATATTTCCGAACCTTCTTCTATTAAGTAGTTAGAAAATTCTTCGAAGTTTATTCTTGCTTTAGTACTAACAGGAGTTATAGCTTTAATACCCCATTCTTTATTATAAATTGTGTCATGGAGTTTAGGTTGAATCTTTTCAGGGACCTGGATTACTTCAAGACCATGTTTATGAAACTGTTCTGTATAGACTCTGGTTTTTCTTGTTCCTGTAGTGGACATGATGCCTATTTTTTTAACATCAGGATAATTCTGAAGAACTGTTTGTACTGTTTCTTCTATCATATTGAGAATTTTTATTTCAGATTTAATACTATCCATCATTTTTTTGAATTTATCAAAAATTTCCGGTGCATGGAATGTATTACATGGAATCCCTCCCACAGCACATCTATTTGCAATAAGAATAGCAGATGCTGCAATTTGAAAAGTATTATACATACCTCTTGCAGGATTTTCTGCAGTTCCATTTTTCAGGGAATCAGTTCTGTCAGGAATATCTGATGATCTTGAAAAATGGTAAACATCCAGATGATCCTGATCTGTTCCGTTGGTAACAGTATTCTCAATAATGTAATTGTGCAGAAGTGTTCCTGCCTGGGGTCCTACTCCTCCGCCAATAATAATTACTTTTTCATTTCCCATTATTTATTTTTCACTTTTATTTATTTTGAGCAGTTTGTCGGTGCCCTTTAAACCATGGCCTGTAAAGACAGTGACAAGAGTCTTATTCATGATATCTTCCCTGTATTTCTTTTGGTAATTTACAGCACCTGCAATAACAGCTGCACTTGTAGGCTCAATGTAATATCCCTGTTTCATCATACTATATAAACTGGTTTTTATTTCATTTTCTGTTACAGCAAGGATCTCACCATTTGTCTGTTCAACTGCTTTCAGAATTTGAGTTCCTCTGACAGGTTTTGCAATTGCAATTCCTTCTGCCAGGGTATCACTAACGGATTGAATAATTGAAGGCTCTATCAGTTTGTTTGTATAGCTTTTATAGAGGGGTGCACAGTTTTCAGTTTGAATAGCTATCATCTTTGGGATTGTTTCAATTATTCCTGCATCCATAAGTTCCTTAAAACCTATATATGCACCCAGGAACAGAGTTCCATTTCCTGCAGGGAGTATTACAATATCCGGGGGAATCCAGCCTAACTGTTCACAAACTTCATATGCATAAGTTTTTGTTCCCTGAAAAAACCAGGGATTCCAGGAGTGGCTGGCATAATAATTTTTCTCTGCAGCATCCATAACTGCTTCGGCTGTGTTTTCTCTGGAACCGGGAATCTTATGCAGCTTTGCACCATATAATTCAATCTGAGCCAGCTTTCCTTCAGAAGTACTTTCCGGAACATAGATATCACACTCAATTCCTGCCTTTGCACAATATGCTGCTACTGACGCACCGGCATTTCCGGAGGAATCTTCTACAACCTTTGTTATTCCCAATTCTTTCACTTTACTAATAAGAACAGATGCTCCTCTGTCTTTATACGATCCTGTTGGAAAAAGATGATCCTGTTTTACAAAAAGTCTGCCTCCTTCAGTTTCAATTTCTAAAAGAGGTGTCAATCCTTCCTGAAAGCTTATTATACTATTATCATTATCTATAGGTATGGAATCTCTATACTTCCACATACCTGAAAATTTTGATTTAATATTTTCTATATCGATTTGAGGTGTGAATTTTATATCCAAAATCCCTCCACAATTGCATCGCCATACAGGATCATCAGCAGAATATACTTTTGAACAGCTATTGCAGATAAGCTTTGTCATAAAATTACTCCATGAACGTAGTATATAAAAAAAACAGGGAGGAGTAGAGACGTAGCATGCTACGTCTCCTAATTCCTCCCCGAAATAGAAATATGAGCGTTATTCTATTTTTTCCATTTAGACATATCAAGTTCTTTTTCACTCTTTGCAACAAGGGTTGTACCAACCATATCACCAGTAACATTAACACTTGTTCTACCCATATCAAGAATAGCATCAATTCCAAGTATCATTGCATATGCTGCTGCAACAGGTGTTCCTGCTTCAACAGGAAGACCAACGGAATTAAGAACCATAAGCAGCATAATAGCACCTGCTCCAGGAACACCTGCTGTTCCAATGGAAGCAAGTACAGCAGTTAGAATAACTGTAATCTGCTGGCCAAAATCAAGAGGCATTCCTATGGCATATCCTATAAAAAGTGCACATACACCCTGATAGATGGCAGTTCCATCCATGTTGATTGTTGCTCCCAAAGGCAGTGTAAAGGAGTAAATTTTCCTTGAAACACCCAGGTTCTTATCAATATCAGACATGGTAACAGGCAGAGTGCCGCTGCTGCTTCTTGTAACAAAGGCTGTTATCATTGGACCTTTTGCACCCTTAAAGAATTTTGCAACACTAAGTTTATTAATAAGAAGAAGTCCACCGTAGATAATTACTACATGCAGTATATATCCAAGGAATGCTGCTATAGTCACTGTTCCAAGTGCACCAATAACTTTTGGACCCTGTTTTGCAAATACAACAGCGATAAGAGCAAATACACCAATAGGTGCAAACTGAAGTACCCACCGTACGACCATATACATTACTTCTGCAGAAGCATCAAAAACCATAAAAAGTGTATCACCGGATTTTTTCAGCCTCTCATCAGAGCTGGCTTTAAGATAGGATACGCCTATTCCAAATATTATAGCAAAGAAGATTGTAGGAAGAACTGCACCTGAGGCAAGAGCGCCAAAGGGGTTCTTTGGAATAATTGCAATAAGTGTATCTATAAATTTGGGCTGATTAAGGACTCTTCCGGCAGCGTCAGCTGCGCTTCCCAAAGCTAATCCTGCACCTGGTTTGAAAATGTTTCCCATTAAAAGACCCATAGCTACAGCAAAGGCTGATGTTATCATGTAAAAGATTATAATCTTTACACCAACTCTTCCCAGTTCAGCAGGATTTATACTGGCGGCACCTACAACCAGTGATGCCACAATAACAGGCATTACAATCATTTTTAGTGAATTTACAAAGAGGCTTCCCAGGGGGCTTACCCATAGAATTGATTCTCCTGCAAATATACCAACAACACCACCTAATACCAAACCAATAAGAATTCTAATTAGAAGATTTGACTTAAAATACCAGTCAAATATTCCTTTTTTTCCTTCTGCACTCATTTTTCCCTCCAGAAAAATTTAATTTGTAATAATGAAACTACATAAAAGTGGTGGAGTATATTCACCAGAATGATGAGATTTACAAATAAAAAAGATATTTTCAAGATTTTTATCCACCATTTGGTGTACTTCTTCAAATCAGATCTTCTTCCATTACTTTTTTTATAAATTCTACTTTTGAATTTACTTCCAGTTTCTGATAGATATGAAGAATATGCTTTTTAACAGTAGAACTTGCAATATTGTGGAGTGAACTTATTTCCTTATAGGTTAAGCCGTCTGCTATACTTTTAAAAATTTCTTTTTCTCTGGGTGTAAGATTATAGTTTTTTCTTTCATTATGGGATCTGTCTTTTCGGAATTCAGTTAAAATTTTACGAGCAATATTGGGGCTTATGGGGGAGCCTCCTGAAAAGATACTTTTAATTTGTGAAACTAACTCACCGGGATCTGTATTTTTTAGAACATACCCTGTGGCACCTGCCTGGATTGCATTGAGAATTTTATCTTCTTCTTCAAAAATGGTTAACATGAGAATATCTATATCAGGGTATTCTTTTTTAATTATTTTTGTAGCCTCAATTCCATTTATACCAGGCAGCCCAATATCCATGAGTATAATATTGGGAACTGTTAACAGAGGAAAGGAATTTAAAAAGGGTTCTGCACTTCCATAAGATTTTATAATTTCCAATTCTGAATCCAGACCGAGTAAATACTTTAGTCCCTGTCGTACTTCATCTACATCTTCAATTATCACTAATCGTATCATTACTGAATATCCACCTCTATGGGAATTAAAATCTTAAAGGAGGTTCCCTTGCCCTTTGCTGATTTTAGTTCAACATCTCCATTTAATCTGTTAATTCTATTTATTATACTTTTTATACCAAACCCTGTTACATTGTTTGTATGGTAATCAAATCCTATTCCATTATCTTTTATTGTTATCTTAATTTTATTATCTATCATTTTTATATCCAGAGAGACTGTATCAGCTTCAGAATGTTTTAAAATGTTACTAACAATTTCCTGAAGTAAATTATTAATTTCAAATCTAAGTGTTTTAGATAAAAGATTTATTTCCTCATTATTATTTGTACTTAATATTAGGTTAATACTTTTAAGCTTTAATCTTTCTTTTATATTAAAACCAAGTAGTTTCACAAAATCTATTATTACTCTGTCCCCTAATTCCGGTCCAAAAATAATTTCCTTCAGGTCCTTTATTCCCTGACTTACATTTTTTCCAATTCGATAATGCATATCATTCAGCATATTTTTATCATTATTGTCAGAAGCATTTTTTGCAACATTATTACTTATAAAAATATTTGTAAGTCTGGCACCAAGGGAATCATGAAGATTTGCAAATATTCTTTCTTTTTCTTCAATAATTCTTAATCTTGTATTTTCCTGCTGCAGGGTTGTAATTTTTTTAGTCCTTATAGAAATTTCTTTTTCCATACTTACTGTGTACTCTCTTCTTATATCCTCCAGTTGATTGAATAATCTTCCCAGAGCTGCAAATTCGTCATCTCCCTTTATTATAATTCTTGCATCTACATTACCATATTCAATTTCTTTCATTACACTAAGCATTTTGTCCAGAGGCTCAGTAATAATTTTATGAAGGAGGAATGTTAAACTGGCTAACAGGAAAAACATTAAAAATATTTCTGAGAGTAGTATTGTTGCAAGAGTTTGATTTGAGAACTCCATAATTACACCATATGGGATTGCTACAAGCAGAATTCCTCCTGTAGATTCAATAGTTTTATAGGAAGTAAGCATTTTTTTGTTTTCAAGTTCTGTTATAAAATAACCCTGGGAATTAGTAATTAAGTTTGAATTTTCGAATATTTTCAACTGAGTAATATTTTCTTTATATTCATTAAATTGATCGGCAAGTATTTCAAATTTCTGATTTAGGAGGATTACTTTTCCCTGTTTTTGTACTTGCAGATCTTTTATCATACTGGCGAGCCCCTGCAGTATTATGTCCAGTCCCAGTACACCTACAAAATTATCTGAACTGTCATAAACAGGTGTTACACATGTTATTCCAAGGGCATTAATACTTGCATAAATATATGGTTCTGATACTGCAAAACCACTGGTTTCCAATGCTTCTTTATACCATGGCCGAACACGTGGATCGTATCCTTCCGGAAAGGTAGGTGTATTATTAATAAATCCTTCACCCACTCCCCATTCATACATTTCCCCTTCATCTGTACCAAGGTAAATTGCGCGCAGATACTCATTTCTTGCATAAACTGTAGTTATAAAGAGTTCCTTCATATTCTCAGGTTTTACTTCATAAACAGAGCTATTTCTTTTTAGGGAATCAGCAAGGTAATCAATTTCCAGAAAAAATCTGTTTATTTTACTATCAGTGTCATTAAGAATTGTTTCAGAAAGTTCCAGGGCATTATTCAGTGAATAATTTTTTAGTGATGTGTAGCTCATTATAAGCAATACGGCGAGAAGAACAACAACTGCAGAAATTACCCCAAGGGTCAGCTTTGTTTTTATACTTCGTAAAATCCAATTCATTTTGTTCTCAAATTAATTGCAGGGTATCGGTAGAGACGTAGCGTGCTGTATAGCACGCTACGTCTCCACATCGGTTATTATCTCTCAATTGCCTTTTTTAGATCTTCAACCAAATCTTTTTTCATATTAAAAGAATGTTCTGCAGCAGGAAATGATTCTTCCTTTACATCAGATATAAATTCTTTAACTGCGTCGACCTGGGTAGTGTAGATATCGGTATAAACTTTTACGAACTTGGGTGTAAATCTTTTGAATAATCCCAGGAGATCATGTAAAACAAGTACCTGACCGTCACAATGTACGCCGCCGCCAATACCAATTGTAGGGATTTTTACTTTTTCTGTAATTATTTTAGCCAACTGCTGAGGTATTGCTTCCAGAATCAGAGCAAATGCTCCTGCAGCTTCAAGTGCAAGGGCATCATCAAGAACTGATTTAGCTGCATCTATAGATTTCCCCTGTACTTTAAATCCACCCATCATAGCAGCAGTCTGGGGCGTTAAACCTATATGTCCAAAGACGGGTATACCCGCTTTAGTAATTGCTTCAGCTATAGGGACAAATTCTTTTCCACCTTCAAATTTAATAGAATCGCATCCACCATCCTTATAAAGTATCCCTGCATTGGTAACTGCCTGCTCTACAGATATATTATACGACATAAAGGGCATATCACCAACAATATGTGCTCGCCTAACAGCTTTTACTACAGGTTTAATATGATTCAGCATTTCATCCATAGTTACCGGAACAGTATCTCTATAGCCTAATTCCACCATTCCCAAAGAATCACCAACAAGTATAATGTCTATACCTGCTTCGTCGACTATCAACCCTTGTGGATATGAATAGGCTGTGATCATAGATATTTTTTTACCTTCTGCCTTCATTTTATGAAGATCAGCTACTAATAATTTTTTTGTTGCTTCCGGATGAGTACTCATAACATGGCTTCCTTTTTCTATTTAATATTTATTTAGATTGTCATTTTAGCCTGAAAAAGCCATGAGTACAACAAAAATTTTACGTTAAGGATTGTTCCCTTATCTTAAAACAGCCTCCCGAAGCTCAAGATCGTTAATCATGGCTCCAAGGTTTATCATAATTGTATCTACAGCTCCATTCCAGTGAGCATAGTCAGGTCCCATCATTGATGCACCCATTCTCCATCTTCTGCCGGAATGATGCCAAACCAGGTAGTGATAAATTTCGGCAGTTTCATCAATGGGGTTATCTTTACTTATAAGACCTTTTTCATATGCATCTTCAAGGAGTCCGTCTGTATATTCCCAGACCTTGTTATAATCTGCAACAACTTTATCAAGTTCCGTGAAATGTCCCTCTGCCCAGGTAGTTGAATGACATTCTGTACAAACGGCCATCATCTTTGTTCTTCCTTCTGCCGCAGCTTCCGGATCTGGAATACGTTCAAGTACCAGATCAACTTCATCGGGACCTTTCCACTGAGGGACGGAGGTTTTTGGCTGTCATTCCCAGTAGACTCTGTCCCCTAAATTGCTGGTGGCCTCTACAGCTCCACCAAAGGCACTCATATGGCAAGTGGCACAGGTTGGTGCTCCTATATCATCAGCACCCCATTCTTTTGAATCCCAATTCCATTCCTCACCCATAGCACCATAAATATTTCCATGTTTTGACTCTTCATAAATTTCAATTTGTGGATGATCAGGGCCAAGATGACACTGTCCACAGGTTTCAGGTTTTCTTGCTTCTGCAATACTAAACTCATGTCTTGTATGACATGAAGTACATGATCCGAGGCTCCCGTCAGCATTTATACGTCCAACTCCTGCATTTGGCATTCCTGTAATAGTACCATCATCTTCTGCAATTACAAATGTCCCATGACAGGTTCCGCAACCTACTGTGACATTTGCATGATTATAATCAGGATCATCCAGCAGACCAATTTTCTGTAATATACCACTGTCAGCAATCAGGGGCGACAGCAGTCTTTTAGCCATTTCATCAGGATCAAGCAACTTAGCTGTTTCCTGGGACATTGGATCAAGACCAAGTTCCCTGGCTTCTATATAATATGGTTTATACTGACCTATAAAGGCAGTCCAGGCATGTTTACTGTTATTATTCTGTGCAACTTCATTTGGGTGACATTCCTGACAATACATAGGTGAGGGTATTGCTGTAACTTCGTATCCATTATGTTCAATACCTGTAGGGTCGTTATCATGTGCCTGATGGCAATCCAG
>DAOWEB010000121.1 GCA_030638735.1 Spirochaetaceae bacterium | reverse complement strand
GCTTCGATCATTCTAAAAAGTTCACGATTTGCCTGGGCAAAAGCATCTTCATATTGCTTTTCTTCTTTCCTGTATGCATTAAGCATAGTTGCAATATAACCTGTCATTTTTTCTTTAGCTGCTTTCATTGCAGATGGTGTAAGATAAAGGTCATTTGCACCAAGTCTCTCTTTTTCAGAAATTATCTCATCAATTAAACTTGAATAATTTAATGAAATAAGCTCAGGAATATCTCCGGTTGCATTTAAAAGAGAGGTTTTAATCAATTTAAGCTTATCCATAGATATAAATCGAAAGTTTGTACTTACAAAGTCCAGAATTTCCTGTACCTGAATAATTCCATCTTTTACTCTTGAGTCAGGTATTTTTTCATCCATATCATCAAGTCTGTCAAGCTCTCCATTGCCATTTAGATCGATATAATCATTTGATAATTCAGGGAAAATTTTTGAAAATTCCCGTCCCATATTGGTATTAACAACCTTTGCAGATAAGGGAATACTAAACGAAATAACTAAAACTATTGCCAGCAGGCCAATTAAATAAATCTTCTTCATAATACTCATCCTAATTGATTACATTCAAACTATCAACAGCTTTTTTCACTGTATCACATTCTCCATCAATCTTATTTTCCAATACTTATTTTTTTTTCAAATATAATATTATGCATAATTGAAAAATGGCTTGTATCCATACGTACCATCTGAGGGTATTCAGAATAATCTATAATAATTACTAATTCTCCTCTAAAAGAATCAGTCAGGGTCAACGATAAATCCAGGGGTAGTTCAGGGTTTGCTTCTATTAGAAATTCAGTTGTTCTATCATTTATGTTTAATACATTAAAATTGGAATCAAATAATATTATATCTGTTTCGCCTGTTAATATAGCAGTTATTTGATCAGGTTTTAATAATGAATTGATTGTAATCAGGTATTGAGTTCTGTTAAGAAAGTTTTTTTGTGTCAAAATTATTTCCGGATTAATTTCAAATTTTTTATCGGGAAGAGTGTAATACCTTTCTGTAGTATTAATAATTTTATTCTTTGATGAGGTACTATAATTTAATTCTCCCAATGGTTCTGTACTGATAAAAGAAATATATCTGGTATCATTATTAATAGATATATTCTCTGTAATTGTTATTGGTTGTAACCTTCCACCGGCATAGGGATTAAATACTGACAGATAAATAAATAAAACAATAGCTGCAATACCAAGTAATATATCACTTCCAATTGTAATAATTTTTGCTCTCCTCTTATTTTTCTGATGAAATAAAAATTGGAGTCTAAAAATCATAAGTGCAACTGGAATGAGAGTTGCTGTAATAAGAAGATTTCCAACAACAGGAGAAAGGAGAACAAGACTGATTACTCTTTTAACATCAAGAAGAAAAATATTAATAACTCCTCCTAAAAGAACAATCACAGAAAGGGATAAAAATATGAACTTCAACCAGCGATTTTTAAATATAGTGAAAGCAAAAGTAAATATTAATACTGGTAAAAAATAGTAAGAAAAGGCAATATCAACAGAAATTAAAATAAGTAGATCAAAAATTATGAAAATCATTGCAGACGCACTGTAGAATGAACCCCTTTGAGCAAAATGGATCCCTTTAAACAAACGCAGGGTAAGAAGAAAAATAAATATTGAAATTATAAGTTTCAAAGCTAAAAAATGAAAAGGGAGAACCTCCCAAAGGAATGGAAAGGATTGTATTTGAAATATAATATTAATAATTACAGTACCTATCCAGAGGAGTAAAAACATAATAAAAAAAATAACAGGAATATTCCAAAAATGACGCAGAATTGTTCTCCTGTATTTTTTAAACCTTTTATTGGCAATAAATGGATAAATGATAATTAAAGATACAAGAATTAAAAGAAAAATAACATAATCAGTTTCACTGATAAAAATTTCATAATTCCATAATTTTAGAAACAAATAATGACTGTCCCATTGTAAATTAGAAGGAATAAGACCTCCGCCTTTTAAGGCAAGCTCAAATAGAAAAGTTTGAAATGCCGATTGTTTTTTTATTGATGGAGTATAATGACCGGAATAATTACCTTCAAAGTGAATTACAGGATACTCATTAGTAAAATAACTATCTATTACAGAGGGGTTATCATTAAGTCCAAGTCTATTAATAAGGTTTATACCTGATCTGCTTCTATAGTCTATATTTGCACTATTAAGAGTATTTATACTTTTTTCAAGAAGCCATAGAGGTGAAACAGCTCCGGTCCCTGAATAATTTACAATAATATTATCAGGAGTAAAGTAAAAATCAAAATAGAAGAATGCTGAATTCAATTCAGGATAATAATTTGCTAAATAATCTTTAGTGCCAATAGGATACTCAGAACTGTCCCCGAATTCCGCTCCTAAAAAAACAATATGAACCGTTTGAGGAAGATCAGCATTTTTTAATTCTTCTGCTAAAAAAAGAGCTGCTGCAAGATTGGCAGAGCCATCCCTTCCCGGCACAGCATCCGGAGTATTATTAATAGGAAAAATCATAAAAATTTCATTCCCCGATTTCCCGGGTAATATTGCATCAATTGTAACTGATCCCGAATTAACAATATCCGATTGGGAGAGGTCATACCTTGTATACTTGATTTCTTTTTCCACAAGTCGTTTTTCAATAAAATCTGCAGCTTCAATTTCTCCTCTGGAATTTTCTTCTCTTGGATAAAATGAAGAAAAGGTGTTAAGATCACTAAGTATATGATAGTATGAGGAATCTGATAAATTATTTGCAAAAGTCATAAAAGGGGAAAGCTGTAGTAAAAGGATGATAAGCAGATAAATGTTTTTCATGTAATTTTACAATACGTGAAATACTTATATATCGTCAAGGTAAAGAGGTAGTATGCAGATTATTGATGAAATCAGGGAGTGGGTTACAATAAAAAAATATACAGATGAAAAAATAGAACCTGAAATTTTGGAAAGAATTCTTGATGCAGGTATCAGGGCTCCATCTGCGAAAAACAGACAACCATGGAGATTTATTGCCTGTACAGGAGACTCTGTCCGCAGTAAAATTATGGATGCGGCTTATGGTCAGGATCATGTTGGATCTGCCCCGGTTATAATTGCTGCCTGTACTACAAATATCGAATATAAAATGCCTAATGGTCAGATTTCCTACCCTATTGATATATCCATGGCTGTCTCTTTTATGATGATACAGGCAAGAGCAGAAAAACTTGGAACTTGTGTTGTAACAACCTATGATGAAGCTGAGATTAAAGATATTTTAAGCGTACCCTATTCTATGAGGGTTGTAATGCTGCTTATTGTTGGCCACCCGGATGAAGATCCCATTCTGACAAAACGTAAACTAAAATCAAGAGTTATTGCCCACGAACACTGGTAGCTTCGATACATTTTGCTGAGGCAAAACACTCAGCTACCGGGGACTAACTCATAGTGATTTTGTTAATAATCTTCGGTCACTGAGTGTTTTGCGTCCTACTGATTTACCCAATATCAAAGCAAAATGTATCGAAGAGAGAGGTTATTCCTTTTTGAATACCAGTTTGTTTCTTTGGTGATGTCTTTCTTCTGCCAGTTGTATTATTTCAGTCAGCATATTTTTGTAGGACAGGCCCGATACATCACATAACTTTGCAAACATGCTTATTTCGGTAAAACCTGGTAATGTATTTATTTCGTTAATCATTATTTTACCTGTTTCTTTTTCAAGAAAGAAATCAACCCTTGCAAATCCCTCTACACCAGCTGCTATAAATGCTTTTTCAGCTATTTCTCTGATTTTAATTTCCTCATTTTCTGATAGATCAGCTGGCACAGAAAGCCTAACACTTTCCGGATGTATATATTTTGAATCATAGTCATAGAAATCATCGGATATTATCTCCCCAGGAAGAAAACTAACAGGTTTTCTGTTTCCAATTACCGAACACTCTATCTCCCTTCCTTCAATAGCAGGTTCGATAAGTAGTTTTGTGTCATATCTAAACCCGTTTTTTACACCGGATTTTAGTTCCTCCAGAGAACCAGCCTTTGTTATACCTACAGATGATCCTGCATTTGCAGGTTTTACAAATAAGGGGAACCCAAAATCCTTAACAGCCTGTTCTAGAGGATCAACAGTAACAGATATTGATCTGTCTCTGACAACAATAAAAGGAACAACAGGAAGACCTGATTGAATCCATATTTGTTTAGCAAGTGCTTTATCCATCCCAATAGCACTCCCCAAAACACCAGCCCCTGCATATGAGACCCCTGCAATTTCCAGAAGTCCCTGAAGCGTTCCATCTTCACCAAAAGTTCCATGGAGAACAGGAAAGACCAGATTAATTTCGAGTTTGTTATTTTTACAGTACAGACCAAATCCTGGAACTACGGAAACAATAGAGTCCTCTTCTTTTATAAGAGTCAGGGTCTTCTTATCATTCTCAAACCCAGGATTTTGCTGAAGATACCATACACCGTCATGATCAACAGCAATAAGTATTGGTTTATACAGGGATCTGTCCAGATGTGAATAAACAGAACCTCCGGATCTTAAAGAAACTTCATGTTCCCCGGATTTTCCTCCATACAATATAGCTACAGTTTTCATTTTTGACCTTCTCTGGAATTTAAGTTATTATAACCCATTTCTTTAAGAATTGTGACTGCTGCATCTTTCTCTTTCCAGGGGATGGGTCCATCTTTATAGATAATTGTACTTTCATGCCCTTTTCCTAAAAGAACAACAAAATCATTTTTTTGTGCTATTTTGAAAGCGAATCTAATGGCTTCATTTCTATTTTCAATTAAAAACAGATCCATATTCTCTATTCGCCCGGAACATCCGGAGGCAATATCTTTTATTATTGACATGGGAGTTTCCCCTCTGGGATCTTCATCAGTAAGTACAATAATATCCGAATACTCATCAGCGATACTTCCCTGAACACTCCTTTTAGAAATATCCCTCTCTCCTGCAGACCCAAAAACTGAGATAAGTCTTCCTTTTGTCATCTCTCTTAAAGCAGGGAAAAGAAGCTCAAATGAACCAGGAGAATGTGCATAATCAACCAAAACATCAAAGTCCTGCCCCATGACCACTGGAATCATCCTCCCTTCTGCAGGAATCAGCCTATCCATAAATGGTAGAAAAGTAGAGATATCCATATTTGTTGCCTTTATAACAGCAATAATGGCAGCCATAGAGTTTTCAACATTAAATATTTTTGGAAGATTTAGATGAGCATTGTATTCAGTATTATTGTAAGACAGTGAAAAAGAAGCTTCCTGCCCTGCTCCACTTATATTATCTGCACTAATAGATGCCTTACTATCAGTTTTACTATAGGAAAAAATATCAGCTTCTGTAGCATCTTGAAAACGACTAAAAGCGGGATCATCTATATTTATAATACCAAAACCAGTTTTCGTATCTAAAGACCGGAAAAGGTTAGCCTTATCATCAATGTAGCGATCCAGTGTTTTATGAAATTCCAGATGTTCATGGGTAATATTTGTAAACACAGCTCCATCAAATAAAACATCTCCAAGTCTGTTATTAATAGCTGAAAGCCCATGAGAAGTTGCTTCCACAACAGCATATTTACATCCGTTTTTAACCATTTCAAACAATAACTTGTGAATCTCCGTAGCTTCAGGTGTAGACTGACGATAGTGGTTTTTTACAGGGCCTCTACCAGTATCAAACTGTACTGTGGATATAAATCCTGTTTTAAAATCAGCCATACCAAGAAGCTGGTATATCATGGAAACAGTAGTACTTTTTCCATTAGTACCAGTAACTCCTATTACCTTCATTTTTCCTGAAGGATGATCATAAAAAGCAGAGGAGACTGGTGACATAATATATCGTGTATCCTCCACTTTTACATATGAGACTTCCGGTAAAAACTCTGGAAGGTCATCAGAATGAAAAACTACAGCTGCACCATTTTTAATTGCTTTATCTATATACTCGTGTCCATCAGTATGAATCCCTTTTAATGCAAAGAAAATATAACCCGGTTTTACATCACGGGAATCATAGGCAAGTCCGGTAACCGGGATATTTTTACTGCCTTTTAATTCAATAGCATTGACTTCATAGAGAAGGCTGTTTAAATCTTTATTCATAATTGGGATGGTATCAACAGAAGCTTGTTTGGGCAATAGAGGCAGCTTGAAAATGGATAAACTCCAGGTCTCTATCAGTCAGTTGGAAAGTCCTCTAAGATTCTTTCCAAATCCTCTTTTTCAATTGGTTTAGTGAGAATCCTGAAATTGTCTCCAATATAATTCTCCTCTATCTCAGCGCGATAGAGTGTTGAATCTCCCAAAGCGGATATAAAAATAATTCTGACATCTTTATCATACTGGAATATTTCTTCAGCTGCCTCCAGACCGGAAAAAACCGGCATCGTATTATCCAATGTAATAAGGTCCGGATGCAATTTCTTATATGCAGTTACCCCTCTTCGTCCGTTGTCAGCAAAACCTGCAATTCTATATCCCAGTTCTACAAAATATTTTCCAAGATAATATTGAACATAAAGTGAGTCGTCTACAATAACTATAGTTTTGCCATCAGAATTAAAATTCTTTAATTTTTTGAGTCTGTCATAAATATCTCTTTGACTCTTTTTATTATTTTCTTCACGTAACCTTTTTAAAATATTACAGTAGATAGTGGTATCCATGTTCTCAATATCAGATCTCTCCTGCAGTGTAAAAAGGGTGTTCAAATTTTCTGCCATCCTGTCTATCTTTTTTCTTGGTACTCCGAACCATTCAACAAGTTCGTTAAGTCTTAAATTCATATTTTCAACTTTGAAAGCCGGTAATATAACAGAAAAAATTGTGCCGCCTTCAGGGTTATCCTCAATAATGAGTTTTCCACCTTCCTGGGCTATTATATTTTTTGTAATCCAAAGACCCCTTCCTGATCCTTCTATATTAAGATCGTTTTTACGTCTGTAAAATTTATCCAGTATCTTTATCTTCTCATCATCCGGGATCCCTTGTCCTGAGTCAATAAACCGTATAAAAACTTCCGGTCCTGATCTTTCCACTCTAATTATTATATTTGAGTTTTCAGAAGTATATTTAAGGGCGTTTTCTGTAAGATTATAGATTACATTTTTTAAAAGAGGAGTTGTTTCTAAAAATAATTGATCATACGATTTAAACTCAATACTAATTCTGTCGTGTTGACTGATCATAATACGGCTTCCGGAAACTCTTATATTGTTTATTCTGTCAATTATCGGATAGATCCTCTTTTCGGCAGTAAGAGCTGTAGTTGCTTCCTGTATTATCTCAGAAAGATCTTCCATATTATCTTTCAACATACCCTGAACTTCTGTATCACTGACCTCTTTTATGAGATTATTGAGATTAAAGAAAAGGTTTTTTGTATCATGGGACAAAATATTAAGACTTGTTTCCAGGATTGTATTTTTTTCTTCCAGAAGTAAATCCTGATCCATTAGAAACTTTGTACGGAGGTCAACCCTTTCTATCAGTTCCTGTTTTTCTTTTATAATATCTTTTTCACTATTAACAGTTTTCTCAATAGTAGCGATAAAATCCTGTTTAAGCTTGAATAAGGCTTCATATATCTGTCTGACGGGGTGATCTTCCGGGATATCAGCCGGTATTTCATCCCTAATATTTTCTTTCATTGCAGGTATAAAATTAAGCAGATCTCTGTAATGGTCAGTATTACTGTTCATTGAATCTGTTCTACCTCCCTCAAGGCTGCCTTATTTCAAAAATTCCCACTCATACTGGAGATTTTATGAGGATTGGGGAAATTTGTCAACGAAATATTACAGCATCTTTTTCTTGAACTTTTACACTCTAAAGGGATAGACTAGCCTTCATGGAGAATCCCGATTATTTAACCAGACAGTTGATTACTTATATTGGCAGTAAAAGAGCATTACTCAATTTTATTGGTGAAGGTTTATCCATAGTTAAAAAAAGAATGAATAAAGATAAACTTGATATTTTTGATGTATTTTCAGGTTCCGGTATAACAGCACGATATTTTAAGCAGTACGCATCAAAACTTATAGTCAATGATATTGAAGATTACTCAAGAGTAATAAATAAGTGCTATCTGGCCAACAGATCAGAGCTTGATGAACAGCAGTTTATGGAAGCCTATAATGATCTTATTACAGAATTATCCTGCGGGCATTTACGAAAAGGATTTATAAGTGAACTATATTCACCCCGGATTGATGATCAGATTATGCCTGGGGAAAGAGTCTTTTATACTTCCCGAAATGCAGCCTTTCTTGATACTGCAAGACAGCTGATAGGGGATTTGGATTCTCCTTACAGAGATTTCTTTCTTGCACCTCTATTGTCTGAAGCCTCTATCCACACAAATACAGCTGGTGTTTTTAAAGGATTCTATAAAAACAGAGACACCGGTGAAGGAAAGTTTGGAGGTAATAATGGAGATGCACTTTCCAGAATATTAGGGGATATAGAGCTTAAGTATCCTGTTTTCAGTAACTTTGAATGTGATGTGAATGTTCTTCAGGGAGATTCAAATAAAGTAGCTCCTAAAATTGAAGAAGTTGATCTGGCTTATCTGGATCCTCCCTACAATCAGCATCCCTACGGATCAAACTATTTTATGCTCAATCTCCTGGTAAACTATAAAAAACCTGAAAAAATAAGTCCTGTCTCTGGTATTCCCATTTACTGGAACAGATCTAATTTCAATAAAAAAAGAGAAGCATACAACAGCTTTAAAGAACTTACAGAAAAAATCAAGGCAAAATATCTTCTCATTTCATTCAACTCCGAAGGTTATATCAGCCTTGAGGAGATGCTGAAGCTTCTGGGAGGAATAGGGAAGGTTGAAGTTCTGGAAACCAGGTATAATGCATACCGTGGAAGCAGGAATTTGAAGGCCAGAGATATTCACGTAAAAGAGTATCTGTATCTTGTAGAGAAAAGATAGCCATAGTAGAGACGTAGCATGCTACGTCTGTACACAGTGAAATAAAATGTTCCCATGTCTTAGATTGTAGCGATGCGTTTTATCGCGTCATAGGGGTATTTATGTACGATTTTGCAATAATAGGAGCAGGTGTTACCGGCTGTTCCATCGCCAGAGAATTAAGTAAATATAAGGCAGATGTGTGTATTCTGGAAAAAGCAGATGACGTTGCAAGCGGTGCATCAAAGGCTAACAGTGGTATTATCCATGGAGGTTATGCAGCTAAACATGGAACACTTAAAGGCCGGTTAAACATTATTGGTAATAGAATGTTTAAAGATCTTAATAAAAAACTTAATTTCGGATATAGAAAAACAGGTGGACTGGTTCTTGGTTTTGATAATCATGATCTTGAATCACTGAAAATGCTCCTTAAAAATGGAATTGAAAACGGAGTAAAGGATTTAGAAATTATTGAAACATATGAGATTCTAAAAATTGATCCCAATCTTAACCCCCAGGTAAAATATGCCCTCTATGCAAAGGATGTAGGTGTTACATCTCCCTATGAATATACAATTGCTCTTGCAGAAAATGCAGTTTCCAATGGCGTAGAACTTTTTTTTAATCATGAGATTCTGGATATAATAAAAAAAGACAACTATTTGGAACTTATTACAAATAAAGGGACAATAAAGACTCACACAGTAATTAATGCAGCTGGTGTATATTCCGATTCTATATCGAAAATGGCAGGAATTGATTACTTTAAAATAATACCAAGAAAAGGTCAGTACATACTTTTTCAAAAAGGTACAGGAGAAGCAGTCAACTCTGTAGTATTTCAGGTTCCTACAGAGAAAGGGAAAGGGATTCTTGTAACTTCAACATATCATGGGAATTTGATGCTGGGACCTAATTCAGAGGAAGTAAGGAACCGTGAAGATAAAGAGACAGATGAGATAACTCTTGAATATGTAATAGATGCAGCCCGCAGATCACTTCCGGATTTTGATCTAAAAAAGAAATTAAAAACATTCTCTGGAATTCGCCCTACTCCCAGTACAGGAGATTTTATTATTAAAGAGGAATATCCGGGATTTATTAATGCAGCAGGAATTGAATCTCCTGGTCTTACTTCTTCTCCTGCAATTGCAGAACTGGTTGTAAGTATTATAAAAAATAGAGTTAATCTGGAAAAAAATACCAATTATAATCCCTACAGGGCAGCAATAATAAAGCCTAACAGCTTTGATGCATCAGAGGTTAAAAGACGTATAGAATTAACTTCCGGAGATGAAAGAATTGTTTGTCGTTGTGAAAGGGTATCAGAAGGTGAAATTATAGATGCCTTAACCCGAAATATAGATATAAACACAAGAAAAGCTGTTAAAATGCGTACACGGGCAGGAATGGGGGGTTGTCAGGGTAAATTTTGTGGTCCTCGTGTGGATGAGCTGATAAATAGAATAAAAAAACGGTCGTAAAGACGCCCAATTTGGGCATCTCTACGACCGGAATGTTTTTTACATAAATCGTCGCCCTATTGTCTTCCATCCGCATCATACAAATACTTAAAGTATTCCATATCGGTAGTAAGAGTCTTTCTAAAGTTAGGTAGAATCTTCTTATAAGACTCTATAGATCTCCAGAACTCGAAGAACTCAGCATTATTGCCATAAGCGTCTGAATAAATTCTTGTGGCAGTAGCATCTGCTGTACCTTTTATGGTTTCAGATTTCTCATAAGCACCGGAAAGAACCGATC
>DAOWEB010000096.1 GCA_030638735.1 Spirochaetaceae bacterium | reverse complement strand
TTATTCTCAAGAAGCGAGGGATATAACTCTAAAAGAATGCCAGCCAATTCATCAGTCCAGATATGACCAATCATTATAGCATGTCCCTTTTTCTCAGAAACATTGAGTCCATTTTCAACTGCTTCCAGTATTGCCTGTCTTTCTTTGCTATTGTCCAGAAAAATACTCCTCTCTACAAACGGAATTCCGACTTTATCCGAAAGCTCCCGACCTACAGATTTTGATGTTGTTCTGCTGTCCAGAAAACCCATCTCATTTTCTTTTAAAACATTATATAAAAAACTCATTAATTCATAATCTGCTGTGCCTGCAGATCCCATATGGTTATTCATACCCTGAACACCATAATAGACTTTTATATTATCTGTGACTATAGTTCTGACCTCATCCTGAGTCATTCCCAGAAGTAAAGCACCTGGTCCGGGATTCTGACCTCCAACTGCTTCCATTGGCTGATGAATAATATAATCCTTTCCAGCTTCTCTTATGAGATTAATTGCTTCCTTAGTATATTTTAATCCGGGAAGAACAGCAAATGTTATATTCATAGGAAGTTCCAAAAATGGTTTAAGCTGAAAAAGATTATTTCCAACATCATCAATAACAAAATAAAGGACCCCCGGAGGGGCTTCAATAGTCTCTGCAGGTATCAGGGTTGGTTCTTTAATATCTTTTTTATCTGTAATTACTTCTTCTGATAGAAGAATTCCTGAATCATCCTTTCCAGATTTAGTAATAGTAATATTGTTAATTAAAATAACAGTAAATACAAGAAGAACAATAATCACTGAAAGTAGTATAATTACTACTTTTAACCTTCTATTTTCCATGAGCCTGAGGCTATTATTATTTTTATTTTTGGTCAACCGTTATCCCTAAAATACTATCAATTATAAATATACTCTTTTAATTCAACGGCATGTTCTTTAAGTTTCTTTATAGCACGAATTTCAATTTGACGTACGGTTTCAGGAGAGATACCCATTTCTTCACCAATATGCTTAAGAGTATATTTTTGACCACCATAAAAAGAAAATCGATATAATAATATTTGTTTTTCTTTTTCAAGTAGATGTTCCAGAAATTTCATAGTCTCTTCTCTAAAGCTTTTTCTCATAAGTTCATCGTCAGGGTTATATGATTTATCTTCATACATATCCATTAAAGTCCCGGAGTCATCATCAAAAGTACTGTCCAGAGAAAAAACTGATCCTGCAGAATTAACCAAAGCTGCTACATCTTCCGGATCTTCATTTAAATCATAGGCGATCTCTGCAATGGAGGGTTTCCTTGAAAGTTCCTGATTAAGCAAATAATAGGTTTTCTGAATATTTTTAAGAAGTTCCTCTTTTCTATGAGGAAGCCTTATTGTTCGTCTTTTTTTAGAAAGAGCCCTGACAATTGACTGTTTAATCCACCAGGCTGCATATGTAGAAAATCGTACATTTTTTTTATGATCATATTTTTCTGCTGCTTTTATAAGTCCAAGATTACCTTCCTGAATTACATCAAGAAAATTAACATCTGATGTAACATAAGATTTTGATATTTTTACAACGAGTCTTAAATTGGCTTCAATAAGTTTCTGACGGGCTAGTTCATCACCATTTTGTATTTTTCGGGAAAGCTCCAGCTCTTCATCAAAACTTAGAAGGGTACTACGTTGAATTTGTCTAAAATAAGCTTTTAATGCATTCTCTTCTGTATCTTTCGGCGTTTTCATACATAACTCCTGCTTATTATAAGCAATTAACGTGCCAATTTAATATAATCTAAATAACAATTCCTAATTACTTATACACTAAAGAGTTAGTTAATAGATTATAATAAAAGAAAGGTATTAAAGTAAATATGTATGTTTTTTTATACAGCTTATATTTTTTACTTAATAATTATATCACTACTTTTTGTACTTAACTGCCTGTATAACATATCTTTTATGCCAAAATCACCGGTTTTACTCATTTTTTTAGCATATTCATCATATATCATATCTTCAAATATTTCCTCAGCCATTCCGCCTCCCAGAAGAGAGGTTTTATCTACTGTTTTTCGCATTGAATCCAGCATTTGTTTAATAAAAATAGCTTCAAAATCACTACAGGCCTGTTTTACTTTTTCATCATTTGTATTTTTTAATTCTCTTTCCATAGATGAAATATTAGTAGCCCCGCTACTACCTGCATTAGATAGAGTCATTCTGTTCATTGATGATAATGCAGTGCTACCTATTTCCATAATTTAATCTTCCTTTATCGTTTAAGACTATTAGCAATACCAAGCATAGTATCAGAGGTTTGAATAGCCTTTGAATTAAGCTCATATGCTCTTTGAGCTACTATCATATTCACCATCTCTGAAACTACTGAAACATTTGACATTTCAAGAAACTTTTGATTAACAAGACCCATTCCATCAAATCCGGGTCTTCCTCCGATAGCATCTCCGGAACCGTTTGTTACCTTATAATTATTTTGACCAACAGACTGCAGGCCGGCAGGATTAACAAATCTAAACAATTCAAGTTGAGCAACGTCTACAGGATTATCATTTCCAGGTACTTTAACAGTAACTCTACCATCCTGAGAAATACCAAGACTTTCTCTAATAAAGTTTTCCGGTAAAATAACTTCCGGCATTAGTCTATGACCATTGGAGTTTACCAGTTGACCTTCAGAATCTATTTTAAAAGAACCATCTCTGCTGTATCCATAGGTTCCATCTAAAAGAAGAACTCTAAAAAAACCTTCACCAGTTATAGCCATATCAGCAACATTACCAGTATTTTGTAAAGAACCCTGAGTAAATTCTTTCTGAGTTGCAGCAACCTTAACACCATGCCCAACCTGTATCCCTGTGGGGATACTGGTAAGTTCTGTAGCCGGTGTTCCAGCAATTCTTGAAGTCTGATATATTAGATCCTCAAAATCTGCCCTGGTCTTTTTAAATCCGGTTGTATTTACATTGGCCAAATTATTGGAAATTGTATCAATATTAAATTGCTGTCCGGTCATTCCGGAAGCTGCTGTCCATAATGCTCTCATCATAATAATATAACCTCTTTTAAGCTCTTAAAATATCATTAAACAGACGGCCGGTTAATGAATCCTGGCTCTGAATAACCTTCTGATTTGCTTCATAAGCCCTGTTTATTTCAATCATCTTAACCATTTCTGTAACCGGGTTTACATTACTTCCTTCCAAAAACCCCTGTATTATCTTTGTTTCAGATCCAAGCTGTATCTGATAAGCTTCGCCTGATTCAAATGTACTTTTCCAAAAACTGTTTCCTTCTTTTTTTAAATATCTGTCACGATTAAAATCTGATACTTTCAATGTGTCTATAAGTTCAAGATCCTTCCACTCATTTTCCATCATGGATACCAGTCGTTGAGGATCATCTGCAAATTCAGCATTCTGATAAACATTACCTTTTTCATCTATAACAAAATTATTTTTCTTAATTTGTATTTCACCTTTAAGCCCTAATACAGGATGACCATCTTTTGTAACAAGAGTTCCCTCATCATTTAGTAAAAATGTTCCATTTCTTGTATAACGATCCCGGCCATCAACTGATACTGTAAAAAAACCTTTTCCACTAAGAGCCATATCAAAGGGGTTTTCGGTCTGTTTAAGAGCTCCCTGGCTAAATATTGTGAAGGTTTCGTTGTATTCAACACCTGTTCCAAGGGTTCCGACTATCGGAGCTGTATCCATACTGCCAAAAGGAAACTTGTATAAACCATCATCACTCATACGCCTGATAAGCATTTCGGGAAAGGCCTTACTTACTGAAGTATCTTTTTTATAACCGGTAACATCCACATTAGCCAAATTATGGGACAGTGCATCCATACGGTGCATCTGTGCCATCATTCCACTGGCTCCTGTGTACAATCCTCTAATCATTAAAACCCTCCAGTACTTACTTTTTAAATATCGGTACTGATCAGGATTTCTTAAGATGATCATTGAAATATTTATTCTATGGTTGATTTTATCTTATAGAAAGTGATAATTGACATAAATACTTTAAAAGCCAAAGTAGCTCAGTGGTAGAGCAACGCTCTCGTAAAGCGTAGGTCGTGAGTTCGAATCTCACCTTTGGCTGATTAAAAAGGAGAAACAGAATGAATCAAAGAATAGGTGAATACTTTGTCAGTCTTAATATACTCTCTTTTGAACAAGCTGAGAAAATACTGGAAATACAGAAAGACCATCCAAATAAAAAATTTGGTGAAATTGCTGTTCAGCTTAGCTATCTTGATCACAATGAGGTAGAAGATTATCTGGGAAAAATTAGCAAATAACTTCCTCTTTTTAAGACCACTATATAGATTCTACTAATTTACAGTGCCTAAACAAAAAGGTTTTGAAACACACCTCTCACATAAGGCTTTTTTCTTACAGAATTCTTTGGCATGCCGGACAATTAAAGCATGATACTCCTGGAAAATTACAGAATCCTTTTCCAGATTATCAGTAAATATCCTGGAAATTTCTTCATAATTTTCACTCCCCTCCAATATTCCTATACGAGTAAAAATCCTTTTCGTATAGGCATCTACTACAAAAACAGGAAAATTATAGCCATACAAAAGAATAGAATCAGCAGTTTCCTCTCCAATACCCCAAAGATTTAGAAAATCTGTTCTATGAGGAATATTTCCGTCTTTTAAATAATCTCCATCAAGCAAAAAACGTGTAAGTATTTTAATTTTTTTTGCCTTCTGATTATAATAACCACTTGGCCGTATAACATTCGCTAATTCCTTCTGATCTATATCCGAAATTATCTTTGTATCCATCAGATTTAAGTCAATAAGATTAGAAAGTGCTTTTTCAACATTTGTCCAGGCTGTATTCTGGGTAAGGACTGCACCAATGGCAATTTCAAATTTGAAGAATTCCCCTGGAGCAAAGTCGCGACCTGGATCTATAGAAACACTCCTGATTAAATATCCCCTGTTATCCCGGCCTTCTGTATTTCTAAGACTATAAACAGGCCACCAACCCTGGGAGCCATATTTATTAAGAAGTTTGTTATATATAAGTGGAACCAATTTATTCATTTGTAGATGATCATATATTTATTAAATAAAAAAATGAAGGCATTACATTCACCTACTAATTAAAGTCAGATGACCTTAAAACCATAAAAGTAACCAATATTATAAAGCTAATTCTCTTTTGGTAAATCCGTAATACTCCCATCCACAATCTCAGCTGCCAAACCAATTGTTTCTGACAGGGTTGGATGGGCATGGATAGTTTTACTCAAATCTTCAGCATTTGCACCCATTTCCAGGGCTAAAACTGCCTCTGCAAGGAGCTCCCCTGCGTTTTTACCTACTATACCTGCTCCAATAATACGTTTTGTCTTTTTATCAAATAAAACTTTACTTACTCCCTCTACAGCATCTTCACTTAAAGCTCTCCCACTGGCAGACCAGGGGAATTTCCCAACTTCATAATTAACACCATTATTTTCAGCCTCCATTTCAGTCAGCCCCATCCAGGCCAACTGCGGATCTGTATAAGCTACTGATGGTATTATCATTGGAGTAAAAGCACTTTTAATACCTGATATTACTTCTGCAGCAACCTTCCCCTGATGTGTTGCTTTATGAGCCAGCATAGGATTTCCACAGATATCCCCAATAGCATATATTCCGGGAATTCCAGTCTCCTGCCTGCTGTTTACTGAAATAAATCCCTTTTTATCTGTATTTAAACCTGTTTTCTCCAGACCCAGTGCATTGGAATTTGGAACTCTTCCAACAGATACCAAAATACGATCAACAAGTAAATTATCAGGGCTATCTTCTCCTTTAAGAAATACTTTTAATTGTTTACCGGTACTATCTATATCAGTTACAGTAGTATCAGTATAAACAGCTTTGTACCTGGTTTTAATTTTTTCGCTTAGAACACTGACAAGATCAGTATCTGCTCCTGGAATAATCTGATCTGCCATTTCAACTACAGTTATTTCTGTTCCAAGTTCATGATAGACCGCCGCCATTTCAAGTCCGATTATTCCACCACCAATAATTAGTAAACTTTCAGGTATTTCACTTAGTTCAAGAGCTTGTGTTGAATCCCAGATACGTGGATCATCAATTGGAAACCCGGGAATTACAACAGGTCTGGAACCTGTTGCTATTATACAATTTTCAAACTCAACAATTACTTCTTCTTTATTTTCATCACTATCACTAAAATTTTTAATTGATATATGTTTACTATCTACAAATGCTCCTTCTCCATGTATTACCTGAACTTTCCTTAACTGACATAAAATATTTAAACCTTTAGTCAATTTCGATACTACCCCATTCTTGTGATCCCTCATCACTGCTATATCTATCTCAGGTTTTGGGAAACTGATACCAAGATCAGATCCTTCTTTTGCAGTTCTGATTATTTCTGCTGCGTGGAGAAAAGTTTTGGAAGGAATACAGCCAACATTTAAACATACTCCTCCAAGTTTACTTCCTTTTTCAATAATAATTACCTTTTTCCCAAGATCTGCAGCCCGAAAAGCTGCTGTATATCCTCCTGGACCACCTCCAATAATGGCGATTTCAGTTTTTACAGTACTCACAATATTATCCTTCGGATATCTTCCATCAGCTGGCCTAAATACTTTGTAAACCTTGCAGCCTCAGCTCCATCAATAATTCTATGATCATAGGAAACAGAAAAAGGAAGCATTAGTCTTGGTTTAAACTCAGATCCGTTCCAGACAGGTTTCATTGCAGATCTGGAAACTCCAAGAATTGCTGCCTGAGGAGCATTTACAATGGGTGTAAAACCAGTTCCACTAATTCCACCTAAACTGGATATAGTAAAACTTCCACCCTGAAAATCTTCCGGTTTAAGCCTGCTTTTTCTCGCAAGATCACTTTTTTCTTTTAACTCACTTGCAATAATACTTACAGATTTATCATCAACATTCCTAATTACAGGAACAACAAGTCCTTTTTCAGTATCTACAGCTATTCCAATATTGATATATTTCTTAAGTATCAAAGTTTCTCCTGTGGACCCCAGAGAAGAATTGAAGTATGGAAAATTCTTAAGTACAGCTGCACTTGCCTTTATAATAAAAGCAAGAATACTCATATTCTGCTCTTTCCTAAATGAATCAAGATTACTGATATCAGCTTCATCAAACTGTGTAACATGAGGAATATTTTGCCAGGAAGCCGATAAATGATTTCCTGTTATTCTCCTTATTCTGCTTAATTCCAGTTCTGTGGTAGCACCATAAACAGAATAATCTTCATATTGTACAGAAGGGATGCCGGAAAGAGAGTTCCCCAAACCAACCTCTTTTAGACCATTTTTTATAAATAATTTTAAATCATCTTTGGATATCCGTCCTTTCGACCCTGTTCCAATTACTAGACTCAAATCAATATCCAGATCCCTTGCATATTGCCGAACAGAAGGTGAAGCATGATATTCAGCTCCAGGTCTTTGAATATTATCTGGATTTGATTTGGTTTCTACTATTTCAACTTTTTGATCTGCATCTATTACTAATTTTTTTTCTGGTTCTTTTTCCTGAATAACCTTATTACTTATATCTTTTTCAGAAAAAGACAACTCTATTTCACCAATAATATCTCCAGGAGAAACCTTATCACCTGCAGAGACCAATATTTTTTTTAAAATACCTGAAAAAGGAGAAGGGATATCCATAACTGCTTTATCACTTTCCAGTGAAAAAAGTGAATCCTCTTTTTTTATTGTATCTCCTTCAGTTACAAACATTTCTATTATTTCAACATTGTCAAATCCACCCAGGTCGGGGACTAATAAATTTTCCATTTTTATTCCCTTTAAACCTCTAAGGGGTTCTCCTTATTAATATTAAGTTTATATTTTTCTATAACTTTATCTACCATAGCTTTTGAAACCATTCCTTCGTCAGACAATGATTTTACAGCCGATAATACAATATGATAACGGTCAATTTCGAAAAAATCTCTTAATCGGTTTCTCATGTCTGAGCGTCCATATCCATCTGTTCCAAGAATAATTAATCTGTTAGGTATTAACCTTCTTATCTGCTCAGGATAAGCTCTTATATAATCTGTACTAATTACAACCGGATCTTTTGTCTTTGACAGTACATCTGTAAGGTAAGGTACTTTTTGATCTTCAGAAGAATGAAAAATATTCCAGCGTTCAACATCTATTCCATCCCGGTGGAGCTGATTTACTCCGGGAATACTCCAGATATCTGAAGATATATTAAAATCAGATTTAAGAAGATCTGAAGCTGCAATAACTTCATTTAAAATAGTTCCACTTCCCATTAAATTTACATGTAAGGCAAGTCTCTTATTCTCCTTAAATTTATATACCCCATTAATAATACCAGTTTCAACACCTTCCGGCATTTGAGGCTGGACATAATTTTCATTCATTAAAGTTATATAGTAAAAAAGATCTTTATCCTCCTCATACATTTCTTTCAGACCATTTTGAATTATAACGGCAAGTTCAAAAGAAAATGCTGGATCATATGCCTTGCATGTAGGAAGAGTCGATGCAAGCATTAAACCATGACCATCCTGATGTTGAAGGCCTTCACCATTTAAGGTGGTCCGTCCAGCTGTTGCGCCCATTAAGAAACCCTTTGCACGGCTGTCACCTGCAGCCCAGGCAAGATCTCCTATTCGCTGAAAACCAAAAATTGAGTAAAATGTATAAAAGGGAATCATAATCTTCCCATAATTTGAATATGCTGTTCCTGCAGATATCCAGGATGAAAAGGCTCCTGCTTCGTTAATGCCCTCCTCCAATATCTGTCCGGAAACATCTTCTCTATACCACATAAGTGCTTCTGAATCCTGAGGTTCATACAACTGACCTTCCGGTGCATAGATTCCCATCTGCCTGAAAAGACCTTCCATACCAAAGGTTCTGGCTTCATCCGGTACAATAGGTACAATTCGTTCTCCAATATTCTTATCTTTGGAAAGCATCCCCAGAAGCCGGACAAAAGCCATAGTTGTAGATAACTCTCTTTCTCCTGAAGATGTATAAAAACTCTTATAAGCCAAAGGTTCAGGGAGTTTAAGCTTTTCTTTTGATCTGGTTCTTATAGGAACTGCTCCACCCATAAGAGATCTCTGTCGTTTTAAAAACTTATATTCCGGACTCTCTTTTTCCGGTTTTATAAAGGGAAGATCTTCAAGTTCATTATCTTCCAGAGGAACATCAAATCTATCCCTGAATCCTTTTAAAGATTCCAGATCCAGGTTTTTAACATTATGAGCTCCCATAGAAGCTTCACCAGGGCCCATTCCCAATCCTTTCACAGTTTTAACAAGAATAACAGTTGGCTGCCCTTTATGTTCCCGGGCTGCTGAAAAAGCAGCAAAAACTTTACGTGGATCATGTCCACCACGAGACATCTGCCAAAGTTCATCATCTGTTTTATCTTTCACCATCTCTAACAGTCTTGGATCAGATCCAAAAACATGCTCTCTGAGATATGCAGGACCTCTTGCTCTAATAGTTTGAAATTCTCCGTCAACCATGGAAGAAAATTTCCGAAGGAGTAATCCATCAGTATCCCGTTCCATAATATCATCCCATTCTGAACCCCATATAACCTTAATAACATTCCATCCTGCACCTCTGAAATTTCCTTCAAGCTCCTGTATTATCTTTCCATTTCCTCTGACAGGGCCATCAAGACGCTGAAGATTACAATTAACTACATATATAAGATTATCAAGTTTTTCTCTGGCAGCCAGTGCAAGAGCCCCCTGGGATTCAGGCTCATCAGATTCACCATCTCCCATAAAAACCCAAACTTTTCTATTACCCACACTGGAGAGTTCCCTGGCATTCATATATTTCATAAATCTGGCCTGATAGACTGCCATTAAAGGCCCCAGACCCATTGAGACTGTTGGAAACTGCCAAAAATCAGGCATTAACCAGGGATGTGGATAAGAAGAAAGACCATCTCCTCCTACTTCCTGTCGGAATTTCACAAGCTGTTCCTCTGATAATCGTCCCTCAACAAAAGCTCTCGCATAAATACCAGGTGAGGAATGTCCCTGGAAAAAAACCATATCTGCTCCATCTTCAGAATCAGGTCCCCTGAAAAACCAGTTAAATCCTACTTCATACAATATGGCAGCAGAAGAAAAACTGGCAATGTGACCACCCAGACCTCTTTCCTCTTTATTGGCACGAACTACCATTGCCATAGCATTCCACCTAACAAAGGCACTCACATTTTTTGCTATTTTTGAATCTTCAGGAATCTTTGCAGATTTGTCAGGAGGAATAGTATTCATATAAGGAGATAAAACTCCAGGAGATGTAAGAACTCCTTTTGATCTGGCCCGGTCTGTTAATTCTCTTAATAAATAATCTGTTTTTTCTGATCCTTCGAATCTAATTACACCATCCAGAGAATCAAGCCATTCGCTTGTTTCCTGAGAGTCAGGATCATGGTAATATTTTTCCATTAATATATTCCTTTTTTATAGTTGTAATAGAATATAATAATTTGATATGTAAGTAGCAATATATATTATTATTTTTGTAATGTATTTACGATTTTTTTAGCAAAATAAAAGGGCAGGTTTAAAACCTGCCCCTATAATGTTATTTTTAAATAATATAAGTGAATATATAATCTATTTTGCGGCTTTTAACACTGTCTGTGCTGCAGCAAGTCTTGCAATTGGAACCCTGTAAGGTGAGCAGGAAACATAGTTAAGCCCTGCATGGTAACAAAAATCAATTGATTCAGGATCTCCGCCGTGTTCACCACAAATTCCCATTTTCATATTGTCTCTTGTGCTTCTACCCTTGGAAACAGCCATTTCAACAAGCTGACCAACACCTTCAGCATCGAGGGTCTGGAAGGGGTCTTTTGGAAGAACTCCCTGGTCCATATATTCTCCTACAAAGCTTCCAATATCATCTCTGGAATAACCGTAAGTCATCTGAGTAAGGTCATTTGTTCCAAAAGAAAAGAATTCAGCATGCTGTGCCACTTTTTCTGCAGTTAAAGCAGCTCTTGGTATTTCAATCATTGTACCAATTTTATGTTTAACCTTCATTTTCTTAGCTTTAAATACTTCTGCAATAACTACTTTTGCATTTTCTACAAGAATTTCAAGCTCTTTGGCAGTACCAACAAGAGGTATCATAATTTCAGGTTCAACAACAACTTTTTTCTTTGCAACTTCACAAGCTGCACTCATAATTGCTTCAACCTGCATATCATAAATTTCAGGATATGTAATACCTAAACGACAACCTCTATGACCAAGCATAGGATTCATCTCATGAAGACTTTCTACTTTCTTCTGTAATTCGGCAGGTTTAAGACCAAGTTTTCCTGCAAGTTCTTTAATATCTTTTGCAGAATTAGGAAGGAATTCGTGTAAAGGAGGATCAAGAAGTCTTACAGTTACAGGAAGGCCATTCATAGCTTTGAAGATACCCACAAAGTCTTTTTTCTGCATAGGAAGAAGTTTTTTAAGAGCAACTTTTCTTGCTTCAAGATCTGTAGCAACAATCATTTCTCTGAAAAGCTCCAGTTTTTCTGCTTCAAAAAACATATGTTCAGTTCGACAAAGGCCAATTCCTTCGGCACCTAATTTACGTGCAACTTTTGCATCTTCAGGCTGATCAGCATTTGTTCTTACTTTAAAACCCTTTTCTTTAATTCCATCTCTCTTAGCTTTTAGTCTTATTTCATCTGCCCAGCCAAGAAATAATTCAAGATCCTTTGTAATTTTTGGATTGATAAGTTTTACTTCACCTGCAAAAACTTCACCAGTAGTTCCATCAATTGTAATTACAGAACCTTCTTTGTATTTTTTACCGGCTACAGACATTACTTTACCGGAAACAACAACATCTTTACATCCTGCAACACAGGGAGTACCCATACCACGGGCAACAACAGCTGCGTGACTGGTCATCCCACCAGTAGAAGTAAGAATACCTTCTGCAGCATCCATTCCACCAATATCTTCAGGAGAAGTTTCTTTTCTTACAAGAAGTACTTTTTTACCGTCTTTTACCCATGCTTCAGCATCATCGGCAGAAAAAACAATTTGTCCACTGGCAGCACCTGGAGAAGCATTAAGTCCTTTTGCAAGAACTGTAAGCTCTTTTCGAAACTTTGGGTCGATCATAGGGTGAAAAAGCTGATCAAGCTGATCCGGAGATACCCGCATTACAGCTTCTGATTTTGAAATCATCTTTTCTGCAACCATATCCACTGCACATTTTACTGCTGCAGCACCTGTTCTCTTTCCATTTCGGGTCTGAAGAATAAAGAGTTTTTCTGATTCAATTGTGAACTCCATATCCTGCATATCACTGTAATGTTTTTCAAGCATATTTTTAATAGCAACAAGTTCATCAAAAGCAGGTTTGTTTATCTTTTTAAGACCATCAATTTTAAGAGGAGTTCTAATACCGGCAACAACATCTTCACCCTGTGCATTCATAAGGAACTCACCATAGAAAACTTTTTTACCAGTAGATGGATCCCTAGAGAAACAAACTCCTGTTCCTGAAGTATCACCAAAGTTTCCATAAACCATGGACTGAACATTTACTGCAGTTCCAATTAAATTCTGAATGTCATTCAATTTTCTATACTTAACAGCCTTATCATTGTTCCATGAACCAAAAACAGCACCAATAGAAGCTCTAAGCTGATCCATTGGATCCTGAGGAAAATCTTTTTTAATTGCTTTTTTATAGGCTTTTTTATAAAGACCAACAAGTTCTTTAAGGTCTGAACCTGTTAAATCAGTATCATCATCCACCTTTTTCTTTGCTTTAAGATCAGCAAGAATATCTTCAAACACATCAAGATCCAGACCCATGGCAACATTTCCAAACATCTGGATAAAACGTCTGTATGCATCCCATGCAAAACGTTCGTTACCGGATTTTGAAGCAAGACCCTCTACAGAGATATCATTTAAACCAAGATTAAGAACAGTGTCCATCATACCAGGCATTGAAACAGCTGCACCTGATCTTACGGAAACTAAAAGAGGATCTTTATCATCACCAAGTTTTTTTCCCATTAATTTTTCAAGTTTAGTTAAATTAGACTGTAACTGATCATCCAGTTCTTTAGGATATTTTCTGTTATTATCATTAAAAGCCTTACAAACTTCTGTTGAAATTGTAAATCCAGGAGGGACCGGCACCCCAACATTTGTCATTTCTGCAAGGTTTGAACCCTTTCCGCCAAGAAGGTCTTTCATTGTAGCGTTACCTTCTGTTTTTCCTCCGCCAAAAAAATAGACTAGTTTTTGTTTAGCCATAAATAATTCTTCCTCCACTGTTCTCTTTTCTTATTTTATTTTCTTATTTGCTTTTCTACTAATGTTTTATTGTTGTAATTTTTTGTAGTTAAACTTTGCTCAGGATATTAAAAAAAAGCCCATATGTCAAGGTTGCTGACACATAGGCTAATCTATAATAAACGCATCTAAGCGGTATATGCTTTTAAATGCTGGCTCCTTGATGGATGCTGAAGCCGCTTGATAGCTTTCTTCTCAATCTGTCTTATTCTCTCTTTTGTAAGATTATATCTGTCTCCGATATCCTTTAAAGAAAGAGGTGTGTAGCCATTAAGACCATATCGATACTGGATAATTTTCGATTCTTTCTCGCTAAGTGTGGCAAGAATTGAATTTATATCCTCTTTTAGAGAGTTTTCTATGGCAATAGCATCCGGTGTTTTGTAATCTTCATCTTCAATAAAATCTGCAAGTTGACTTGTTCCTTTCTCCGCATACACAGGAGTCTCTAAAGATATCAAGTCCCTGGAGATATTCATCAAAGCTACAACATGATCATCTTTCATATTGGTAGCTCTGGCAATATCACTAATCTGTGGATCTTCTCCCTTTTCTCCCTGAAGAGCTTTACTTGCTTTTTGGATTTGAACCAACTCATTTGCCCTGTTTAAAGGAAGCCTGATCATTCTTGATTTTTCACAAATTGCCTTTAATATGGCCTGTCGAATCCACCATACTGCATAAGAAATAAAATGATATCCCTTATCAACATCATATCTTTCAATTGCATTCATTAAACCAATGTTACCTTCATTTATAAGGTCAGAAAGGGGAAGTCCCTGGTTTTGATATTTTTTAGCAACATTAACAACAAATCGAAGATTTGCTTTAATCAGCTTTTCTATAGCAACAGGCTCACCCTTTGCAGCGCTTCTGGCATAATTATTTTCTTCTTCTCTTGTCAGAAGATTTATTTTATTTATTTCCTTCAAATATATGGATAAAATATTTTCATCATCGTATGGAGATTTTTCTGTATAAATTCTTTTTTTTGCTGTCATTATATCCTCCCAGACTACTACTAATATGTAGCAATAATTGTGCCAACAATAATAACAAAATTGATAACTCTTTTTGCAACAAAGAGTTAAGTGTTTAATTTAAAATTTATATTTTTTAGATTAGAAATAATTTTTATCATTTGTGTCATAATAACACATAGCTAAAAATTCTGTTCAAATGTGAGCCAAAATAACCCTTATCTTTTTAGTAATCTTTAATAATATTGAATTACTTGTTGATTTCAACCTTAAAAGGGATAATTTGCCCCGGATGGTCAACTATGGAATCAGAAAAATCGGATGTCTCACCCATATATGGAAAATCTATCTCAATATCCCTGAAAATTATCATTTTTTCGGACTGACATTGACCATATAAAATTCCAGAATCAATTATTTGCTCCCAATAAATAGCAATGAGATCAATTATCATATCTTTTTCAGCTTCTGAATCTATTTTCCCGGATTTCTTACCGCTTAGATATGTGGAAAGTTGAATTAAATAAAAATTACTCTTATCATCTGAAATACGTTTTTCTGGAAATATTCGATCTAATATTGATGCACCCTGCCCTCTTTTATCTGCACATTTGGAAGCATCCCAGCTTCTTACTGCGGGTATGATAAATCCAAGTTTTCTGAAGGCAATTCCTAAATTAAAAAAAATATCAGCAAGATCTATATCTTTTTCGACAGGACAATTCTTTATAGAACTATGAAGATGATAAAGAGCTCCTTCAAGATCCTTACTTATAATACATTTTTTACCTTTAAAAAATTCAGCTTTCCAGCTTTCCATACACTTTCTCCACAAACAGAAGATACAAAGCAAAAGAGAGTAAGGCAAGTTATTAATATAATTAAGCCCTTACTCCTTGACGATCTCAATTTTCATGTTTATATTCAGCTAGAACCAGTAGTACAGACGTAGCATGCTACGTCTCTACTACTGGACATATAATTGTTAAAATAAATTCGGAGGAAATAATGAAAATTAAACCACTTAGCGATCGGGTACTTATTAAAACAGAAGAGGCAGAAGAAAAAACAGCCGGAGGTCTTTTTATACCTCAGACTGCACAGGAAAAAACACAGACAGGAACCGTTGTTGAAATCGGAGATGACAAAGATGTTATCAAAGTTAAAAAAGGACAGAAAGTTATGTATGACAAATATGCAGGAACAACTGTATCTATTGATAATGAAGATCATCTTCTTTTAAGATTTTCAGATATTCTTGCGATTATTGAATAATTACATTCAGAAAATCACGAAGCTGCCTTTAAGGGCAGCTTTTTTTTGTCCTGCCATTTATAAGCTTTATTTTTTAAATTTTCCACTGCTATATAGAAAGTTTTCCATATCTTCCAGTACTTTTTTGGAACTTCCAATACTTTTTGCTGTATCAGGAAGTGTCCCCATAAGAATGGAGCCATATCTCTTTCTAATAATGCGTGGATCCAGAATAAGAACTATTCCGTGATCAGTTTTTCTCCGCATCAATCTACCGAATCCCTGTTTCAATTTCATGGCAGCTTCAGGTAATGATAGATCCATAAATGCATTTCCACCATTTTTCTCAATTGCCTCAATACGTGCTTTAATAATAGGATCAGTAGGAACCCTGAAAGGAAGCTTACAAATAATTACCAGTTTAAGGGAATCCCCTGGAGCATCAACACCTTCCCAGAAACTATCTGTTGCAAACAGGACACTGGATACATCCTTGTTAAAATTGAAAAGCAGTTTTGAACGATCCAGACTACCCTGCTTCATTACTGTAATACCCTGTCTGGTAAGTAAAGGCTCCAGTTCATTATATGTGGCATTAAGCATACCATAAGAAGTAAACAGAACAAGTGCACTGCCTTCGGATATCTCTATTGCATCTACAATGAACCCTGAAATAAACTCCTGAAAATCAGGACTGCCTGGATCAGGGCCATCATCAGGAATACCAAGCATAACCTGACTGCTGTATTTAAAAGGTGAATTAAGAAGAAATTCCTGTGCCCGGTCATCAGACACTCTGTCAAGACCAATTCTATTTTTCCAAAAGTTAAACTTTTTTTGAACTGCTAAAGTTGCAGATGTAAAAATAGTTGTTTGTAAAGGTTCATACACTGCTTTGTTCATCATATCCGAAATATCCAGAGGAGTATTGGAAAAGGAATAAAATAGTTCTCCTTTACTTGTCTTTTTCTGTTCAATCCAGAAAATATTATCTTCTTGTACAAGGTAATCAAGAAACCCGTTTAAAACAGCTGCAGTATTTTTTAAACGCCGCATGGTCACCTTCATTTCAAACACATCAGAATTATCTTCATCCTCAGAAAAAAGTATTTCACCACCATCACTGATGTATGTTACCAGTTTAATAATTTTTTTATGTAAATCCCTTATACTCGTCTGAACAGGATCTATTAAATCTGTATTAATCTGTGAAGTCAGCCTTAGAGAATAAGTACCATTCATAAGATAGGCAGTATGGGTATCCAGGGTTTCTGCTGCAATCCTTACACTGGAAATAAGAACAGGAATATCTTTATAATCTTCAGGATGGGGCATCATTTTCTGTAAAATTACTGCAAGCCCCATATTCCTTGATTTTCGCCTGTAAAATATTTTGCCAATATGTTTTAAAAGAATAAATTTATTATATATTTGTGAGAAAAAACTTGTAGCACTGTTCTCTAATGTATGAGCCTCATCAAATACAACCCTGTTAAAAGGAGGAAGTACTGCAGTACCCTCATACCCTGCCCCATTCATTCTCATAGCTAAATCTGAAAATAACAGATGATGATTTACTACCAATAGGTTTGCAGAAGCAGCCTCTTTTTTCAGCTTCATAACAAAACATTTTTCCCTGTATGCACATCGCATCCCCATACAGGAATCAGATTCAGAACAAATTGAGCTCCAGACTGTATAATCCGGAACAAATGAAAGATCAGACTTGCTTCCTGTTGCTGTTGCTCCTGACCATTCATTAATAGAGTGTAATGTACTGTTTTCTTCCTGAAAAAGGGAGTTATCTTCCAATTGCTCATGGAGTCGTCTAAGACAAATATAATTGCCCCTTCCTTTTACCAAAATACTTTTTATACTGTTTTTACCCTCTTTTCCAAGTAACCCTGTTATTAGAGGAATATCTTTTTCAATAAGCTGCTGCTGAAGATTAATTGTTGCCGTGGAAATTACAACTCTCTCATTGTTAGTCATGCACCATTTAATTGCCGGAACAAGGTAGGCAAAAGATTTCCCGACCCCTGTGCCGGCTTCTGTTATATTTATAAGATTATTATTAAATGCATCGACAACACCCTCAGTCATCTGAACCTGAGCATCCCTGGTTTCATAGCTCTCTATTTTTTTACTTAATGCACCCCCAGGAAGGAGGAAACTACAAACTTCTTCTGAATTCAGTTTTTCACTTTGCCGGGTTTCTATAGCTTCACTCACACAATAAACTTTTGTAACAGTATTATTAACAATATAAAATCCTATACCCTGGTTACCAAGACCAGATGCAATCTCTAAATCAGCATTACTGGGTTTTAAAACTCCGGAAGGATGATTATGTATAACAACATCACTTTCAAGCATAAACGGATACAAAGCCGGTGCAGCAGAATCATTGCCTCTGGCAGCTACTTCTACATCAGAAACAAGACCATTCTCTGATATATAACCGGTAAATAAAACTTCCTGACCCTCTGCATCGTTTATTGCAGTCCTCATTTTAATTATAACTTCCGGGCTAAATTTTTCTCCGCTTTTCATAGGGGTATTATCCCTTTTATGTTTGTTTTGTAAAGGGATTGGGGAGAGACGTAGCATGCTACGCCTGTACACAATATTTTGGGTGTCACCCCGAATCCGGTTATCGAGTGATTGCCGAATTTTTAATACAACACTACTATTTTACTATAAACAGAGGCAATTGTATCGAGATACCGGATTCGGGGTCGGGCTCTGCGGTGGTTCTGTATTTTTATACGGGCTGGGAGACCCAGCCCCTACAAAAACACCGCCTTCGGCGCACCTACGATCCCTGACATAATCTGGAATTAGATATATAATCAATTTTTACAATTATTCTTCATAAAAAGGGTTATATTAACAATGAAAAACAAAAATTTAAACTCAGGCAAAAAATTGTTTTTAATACTGTCAGTTCTAATACTATTAAGTTGTACCACTACACAAACAATAACACCTGGACAGGAAAATCAGGAGAAATCATCAGATATTAAAACCTCTGGAGGTATATTTTTCACTAAACTTATTTTAGAAGAAAAGCCAGTCAGATTATTAATTGCAATAAACCCGGATATGATAACTGTCCATTCAAATGATGAAAATCTACCGCCGGAATACCAAGCCAATAGAGCAAAATATATTGAATCAGTTCAAAAACATATTTTTCTTCAGGCTTTTGGTGATTCAGTAGATTTAATAGACAGGTCTAATCTGGATACAATTAATAAAGAAACAGCACTGCAGCTATCAGGAATTATAAGTAAGGACACAAGTATTGAAATTGGTGAACTGTCAGGGGCAAATTACATCTTAACTGGTGGTCTGGATTTTTATGAAGATTTTAACAGGACGGAATATTCCGAAAAATTTACAAGGCAGATAATTGAAGTAAGTACAGGAGAAGTAAAAGCCATAGATATTTTTGAATCCTATTACAAATGGAACCCTGCAGAAGAAAAATATTTAAAAACCTCTTCTTTACTTAATGGTAAGGAACTTGTAATTAAATAAGTTACTACTCAGACTCAAGTTTTATATAATCAATAAATGCAAGAGATTTCTCTCCTGTATTATCAGAATCTCCCATTATAGCAAGAGATGCAGTTAATGGAGGATCACTGCCAAATATTTTTCTGTAATCCTCTAGAATATTTACGCTATAAGTCTGCCAAATACCAAGCTTATCTCTCCCCTCATCCATTGGAATCATTGCCGCTTTTTTTGTGTAAGAACTGAATAAATAATCAGTATTAAGTTTTTGATTACTCCAAATATAATTCAAACTTGCCTTGGGAGGATATTCACCATAAAGTAGCTTTATGGCATTGTACTGAATTTTTTCCCCGAAACCTGCTTTTTCAGGATCATATTTAAAAATTACATATATTCTAACAGGATAGTCATCTCCACTTTTCTTACGGGCATCTCCACTGTGAATTATATTTTCGACCTTCCACCTCCAGGTTAGTACCGGAGATTCAAATACATTAAAAGTTTTACTAAACTTTAATCCTGAAGCAGAATTGTCAGATTCAATTTTTAATATACCATCATCAATAATAGTATAGTTGGTTATATTATCTATTTTAGGAAAAGTTAAAGTATCCCACATATCCATTGTACTAAAATCTTCAATAAAAAAAATTCAGCATTAACACTTGTTAGAAGTATTAGAAATAACAGATATATGATTAATTTCTTCATACTATGCTGCTTCTCTGTCTTTTTTTCCGGCTTTTATTTTTTTTACAACAACAGGTACAAGACTTAATACAGATAAAAGAATAAGTGCAATAAGTATCTGTGGAGTAAATACTCCCTGAGACTCGGTCATACTGGTTCCGGCATATCCAATATATGCATAAACAAACGAACCAGGGATAATTCCCAATGCGGTTGTCCAGAGAAAGGTAATTGCCGGAAGAGTTGTTAATCCTGCAAGAATATTAATAAGAAAAAATGGAAAAATTGGTATTAATCGCAAGGTAAGCATATAGCTTTTACCGTTTTCAGCAATTTCTTTATTAAATTTTCCAAGCTGCTTTTCATATTTTTTCTGAAGACTTTCTCCAAGAAAAAACCGGGCTATAAGAAATATAGCAAAAGCACCAAAGGTTGCACCTACATTTACAAATAAGGTTCCAGCCCAGGGTCCAAAAAAGAAACCACCTAAAATAGTAAGAATTGTTGCACCTGGAATTGACAGTGCCACAACTGCTAAGTAAACAAGTATAAATACCAGTACAGACAGGAAGTAGTAATTATTAACATAACTTAAAAGAGAGTCCCTGCTTTCGAACAGTTTTTGAAAATCCAGGTACTGCTTTAAAGGTGTGAACTTTACTATCAAAATTACTCCAATAACAAAAAGAATTAGCAGAGCCGGCTTTAACCATTTTTTCATTATGAATACCCCTATATATTATCTATTTACTAATCTATTTATAGAATATAACAATTATTTGTTGAAAAGCCAGAATTTTTTAATAATTTAATATTAGACATATCCTTTTTAATCGATTACTATCTTCCTATGATAGACAGGTACTTACGCCCGATAAAAGAAAAACTCCTTTTACCTACAGCACAAAAAGTAAGCAATTATTTTACACCTAATCAAATATCTTTTATCGCTTTCGCTTTTGGTATTCTCAGCTGTGTGTTAATTATTATTAATCATTTATATTTTGCTCTTAGTTTTTGGCTTATTAATAGAATTATTGATGGACTGGATGGGACTGTAGCAAGAATAAGTAAAAGGCAATCCGATTGGGGCGGATACCTGGATATTATGCTGGATTTTATTATTTATGCACTAATTCCAATCTCTTTCGCTTTAAATTTAAATCTAAATAATTCAATCTTTCTGCCTCTCTCTATAATGCTGGCATCTTTTTATATTAACTCAGCCTCATGGATGTATCTTTCTGCCCTGATAGAAAAAAGATCAGGGCCTGATTTAGAAAAAAATCTAACCTCTATACCTATGCCAACAGGATTAATTGAAGGGTCAGAAACTATTTTTTTGTATACTTTATTTTTCCTCTTTTCAAATTACCTTAATCTTCTATTTATTATTGTATCCGGGCTAACCCTTATTGGTACTTTTCAAAGGATTATCTGGGCCTTTAGAAATTTAAAATAGATTTATTATTTTTTCATTGATTTTTCTCCTTCTCTGCACTAATTTATTAGTATATTAGTAATGTATAGAGACTGGTCGGAAACAAGCTTCCTGGTCGCAACTTCGTTGCTGCTCGGCTCTGCAACCTTACCTGCTCGCCTATGCGTCTAAGGAGGAATTGATGAAAAAATGGGATGTTATTGTTATTGGCGGTGGTGGTACAGGAATTACAGCAGCCTTTACAACAAGGGGATTTGGAATAAAAACACTCCTTATAGAAAAAGATAAAATGGGTGGTGAATGTACCTGGAATGGATGTATTCCAAGTAAAACACTTATTAATATTGCTCACAAGGCTTACGTAACAAAAGAGATGACAGGCTCACTTCCTAATCTTAGTAAAACAATGGATACAATAAAATCTGTGCAGGAAAAAGTTTTTCATCATGAGTCCCCTGAAGTTCTGGCAGACAAAGGTATTGATTATTTAAAAGGGATTTGCTCTTTTACAGGAAAAAATACCATCAGTATCAATGGTGAAGAACTTACAGCTAAAAAATTTATTATAGCAACAGGCACATCACCTTTAGTTCCTGCTATTGAGGGAATTGAGAATGTTCCATATCTTACAAATGAAACAATTTTCAAAGTGGACAGTCTTCCAACAAGTTTGATAATTCTGGGAGGAGGTCCTATTGGTGTAGAATTAGGACAGGCTCTTAATAGATTGGGTGTGTCTGTAACACTTATTGAACGTAACAGTAGAATTCTGCCCAGAGATGAACAGGAATTCAGCGAAAGAATGTCCTATATTCTGATTAAAGAAGGTGTAAATATTGAGGTAAGCGCAAGTGCAGTTAAAGTTGAGAAAAAAAGTAACGGCATTAGTTTAACAGCAGAAAGAAACGGAGAAAACTTCACAATTGGAGCTGATAAATTTCTTGTTGCTATTGGACGAAAGGCAAACCTGGATCTCCTTGATCTGGATAAAGCTGGTGTAAAAACTCATCCAAAAGGAATTACTGTCAACAAGCATCTACAAACAACAAATCCAAATGTATATGCAGCCGGGGATATCACAGGTCCTTATCTATTTTCCCATATGGCGGAATATCAGGGAAAGACTGCAGCAATGAATGCCATTCTTCCATGGAAAAGCAAGGTCAATTATAATCACATTGCATGGACTACTTTTACAGAACCGGAAATGGCACATGCAGGTCTTACTGAAGCAGATTTAAAACCTTCACAGATACGTGTATATAAGTATGATTTTGAAAACCTTGACCGGACAATGACCCATCCCGGAGAAACAGGACTGTTAAAAATAGTATGTGATAAAAAATTCAGAATACTGGGAACTTCCATAATTGGTCCAAGAGCCGGAGAATTAATTGGAGAAATTCAAATAATGAAAACTCTGGGTATTCCTCTTACTAAAGCAGTTAATGTAATCCATCCATACCCAACATATGCTGATATAATAAGACAGATTGCAAAAAAAGCATACCTTGACAAAGTTATGGATAATCCAATTGTAAAATTTGTTCAGTTATTTAAAAAGTAGCTATTTAATGCTTAAAATTAATAACTTATCAAAAAACTATAACAGAAAAGAAGTATTAAAGGATATTAATTTCCAGGTAAAGGAGGGAGAATTTCTTTCAATAATTGGTCCGTCAGGAGCAGGCAAATCGACTCTACTACGTATTATCAGCAATCTTGAACAGGAAAGTAGTGGAGAAATTATATCGAAAAAAAAATATTCAAAAGAAAACCCTGCTATTATGGTTTTTCAGGATTTTTCACTTTTTCCCCATATGACAATAGAAGAAAACATAGCTTATGGTTTAAAAATGCGAAGAGTATCTCTATCAGAAAAAAAAGAGAAAACACAGGAAATGCTGAAGTGGTTTGATTTGGAAGAAAAGGCAAAAGTATACCCTTTACATCTTTCCGCAGGACAACAGCAAAGGGCGTCTATAGCACGAGCACTTATTCTAAACCCTATGCTGCTTCTATTGGATGAACCCTTTGCAAATTTAGATAAAAACCTAAAAATGGATACTGCTCTATTTATCAAAAAGACTCAAAGGGAATTTGGTATTACAACTATTATGGTAACCCACGATCAGGAAGAGGCTTTTTTTATATCAGACAGAGTAGGGATTCTTATTAATGGATCCTTAATACAAATTGATAAATCTGAAATTGTCTATCACAAACCTGTAGATCTTACTGTGGCAAAATTTCTTGGACAGGTAAATACAATTCCATATGCTTACCTTTCTTCTTTTCATATTGCTTCAGATATAAAGGAAGATATATTATCATTAAATAAACCAGAAAATATATCATTTCGTTATGAATCTGCATCAGTAAACCCTGATGTTAATGGTTCCGGAGAAATTATAGAGTCCCATATCTGGGGGAAAACAATTCTTTATATGGTTAAAGTAGAGGATATAATTATTGGAGTATATGAACTGCACAAAACTGTAAATATAGGGGATAGAGTAACTATTACCATTCACCAGATTATTGGAAAAGCCTGGTGAGCTATGCAACCGAAGGAGATTAGATTGAAAAAAATAAGTGTACTAATAATTATAATATTAGCAATATTTCTAAGTTGTTCAGAAAAGAATACAGTTAATGTTAATTTAAATGATTTTTCATCTGTAACAACAGCTGCAGAAGGAACAGAAGTATCTTTCTATATGTGGGGAGGTTCAGCAGAGATAAACAGATGGGTAGATGAAGAAGTTGGCAGTCAGTTAAAATCTGAATACAACATTACTTTAAAACGTGTACCCATGGATGCAAGTATTTTTATTAATAAACTACTTACAGAGAAAGCCGCCAAAAAGGAAACCGGAACAATTGACCTGGTATGGATTAATGGAGAAAATTTTAAAAATGCAAAAGAATCAGAACTTCTCTATGGCCCTTATGCAGAGGATCTGCCCAATTTTAAAAAATTCATTGATAAAGAATCTGTTAATTCTGATTTTGGTTTTCCTGTAGAAGGATATGAAGCTCCATATGGAAAATCATACTTTGTTTTTGAGTATGACAGTGCAAAACTGGATAGTCTTCCCGGGAATTTTGAAGATTTATTATCCTGGGTAAAAAACCACCCTGGCAGATTTACCTATCCAAGACCTCCTGATTTTACCGGATCAGCTTTTGTACGTCTTGCTTTTTATGAGGTCAACGGAGGATATGAAAATTTTGCAGGGGACTTTTCAAAAGAAAAACTGGATAAAGGTCTTGATAATTTATTTTCATATCTAAATGAAATAAAACCATATCTTTGGCAGGAAGGAAAGGTATACCCGAGAGATTCAGCTGCTCTGGATATACTTTTTGAACAAAATGAAACAGATTTTTCTATGAACTACAATGTAGCTCATGCACAAAATAAAATTAATACAGGTCAGTATCCTAACACTGTAAGAACTTTTGTAATGGAAAAAAGTGCTTTATATAACCTTCACTTTACAGGGATCCCCTATAATGCTCCAAATAAAGCCGGTGCTCTTGTTTTAAGCAATCTTCTTATGTCTCCTGAAATTCAGTTATCAAAAAATAATCCTGCCAACTGGGGAGATTTAACAGTTCTAAATACAAAAAAATTATCTGTTGAAATGCAGAATAAATTTAAATTAATATACAAGGGTGATGCAATTTTAAGTCTTGATATTTTGTACAGAGAAGGTGTACCGGAAATAAATGCAGATTATCTTGATGGAATTGAAACAGCCTGGGAAAGGGAGATGCTTAAATAATTTATGAAAAAGGAAATAAAGATTCTATTACAGCTTAGCCCTCTGATAATTATATTTTTGGGTCTTTTTGTAATGGGAATCTTTGTTACTATTCTTCAGTCTCTTAGTTTAGTTGGATTAACACATGAGAAACCAGGGTTTATATCTTATATATTACTTTTTGAAAATTCTCAGTTTCTAATCTCTCTTTTCTATTCTTTTTTTATTGCCTTTATTTCATCTCTGCTATCTATATTTTTGGGTACAGTAATTGCAACAGGTATTTGGAGACTACCTGGTAATTTACGCATGCTTTCTATTGTATATAAAATCCCACTTATTCTTCCTCACATTACAATTGCATTTATTACTGTCCTGTTTTTAAGTAAAACCGGAATGCTGTCAAGAATATCCTATCATCTTGGTTTGATTAACAATTTTATGTCTTTCCCAAATATACTCTACAGCGGTAAAGGAATTGGGATAATAATTGCCTATACCATTAAAGAAACGACCTTTGTAATTCTTATGGTTCTGGGAGTGTTACTTCAACTCCCGGAAACACAAATTCAGACTGCTAAAATGCTTGGAGCAAATTCTTTTCAAACATTTTTTTCTGTAGTGATCCCTTTTATAAAATCTGCAGTAAAAATGAGTTTTATAATAATTTTCCTCTACAGCCTGGGGGCATTTGACATTCCATATGTAATGAGTGAGAGCCAGCCTGAAATGATAAGTGTTTCTATTTACAACACTTTCTTTAAAAAAGACTTGTCTCACCGTCCTGCTGCTGCAGCAGAACTGGTAATTCTTTTTGGTATATCTCTTACACTGCTTTTTTCCTTTTTTAAACATGAAAGAAATAAGTATGAAAACTAAAATTATATTCCTACTTTCACTTATAGTAATATTCCTTATTCCTGTTATTATACTAATAATACAAACTCTTTCTTCAAGATGGGTATGGCCTCAGTTATTACCGGAAAAAATAAATTTAAGATCTTTAAAATACTTTATCTATGAAAGTTCATCACTTATTAAGAATCTTGGCAGTTCATTTATTTATTCAGTAGCCACAGTATTTCTTTCCTTTCTCATATCTATTTTACCAGCATCAGTTTTTGCAAGGGCAGATTTTGCAGGGAAATCTATACTTGAAACCCTATTCCTTCTTCCGGTTCTTGTTCCTTCCATTACATTTGCCATGGGAATCCACTTTCTATTTATTTACTTAAATCTTACTGATACATTTTTAGGAGTGGTACTTGTTCTTACAACCTTTACTTACCCCTATATGCTTAGAGCACTTAATGTCGGATATAATGTAATTGGAAATAAATATTCACTAACGGCAAAGAATCTTGGAGCTGATAAACTGAATATCCTTTTGGAGATTGAACTTCCATTAATTTTACCATCTGCAATAGCCGGAGGTTCAATTGTATTTCTGGCAGCCTTTTCTGAATATTTTCTTGTTTTCCTAATTGGAGGTGGAGCAGTCGCTTCCTATTCAGGCTATTTGTTTCCTTTTCTACTTTCAACAGACAGACAGACTGCAGCTCTTTTAAGTCTTATTTTTCTTATTTTACCGATATTTCTCTTTTTCCTATTAGATATTACAGTCTTAAAATACTATCGAAACAGGGGAATGTCTTAAACAATATAATATTTCATTTACAAGCCTGGTCGGGACTTCGTCCCTGCTCGGCTATGCAACCTAAGCCTGGTCGGGACTTCGTCCCTGCTCGGCTATGAGGAACGATCTCAACAACCGAAGGAGACATTATGAACAAAAATAGAACATTGTTAGTTACAATTTTATTATTATTTTCAACAATACTATGGGCTGCAGTTGATCCTGGAGAATATTTCAAACAATCTAATGCAAACAGCCAGGAAAAAGTAAACCATCAAATTTTTCAGTATATTCTGGATAGATATCTTAATGGCAATAATTCATCTGGTATTAATAGATTTGATTATAATAGTGTATCAGGAGAAGATAAAAAAATACTAAAGAATTATCTAAAAAAACTATCAGATATTGATGTTACAAAACTTAACAAAAAAGAACAAATGGCATACTGGATTAATATGTACAATGCATTGACAGTAGATACTATTCTTTGGAAATACCCTGTAGACAGCATTAAAGATATAAAATCCGGTATTTTTACACCAGGCCCCTGGAAACTAAAACTTATTACTGTAGAAAATGTAGAACTTTCTTTAAACGATATAGAACATTCTATTCTACGACCTATATGGAAAGATAAGCGAATTCATTATGCAGTTAACTGTGCAAGTATGGGTTGCCCAAACCTGAGCAAATCTGTTTATTCAGCAAATAGCCTCGAGGAAATGCTGAATTCTGCAGCATCTGATTATATTAATCATCCACGTGGTGTAAATTTTGGGAATAATAAACTAATTCTGTCCAGTATCTATAACTGGTATAAAGATGACTTTGGTTCTAAAAAAGATCTGCTGCAACATCTGGCTGAATATGCAAAGGGGGATCTGAAAGAAAAACTGCTAACCTGGACTGGCTCTATTAAGTATGGGTATGACTGGGAGTTAAATGCTCCTTAAGTATTCATATCTTAAGGAACCCTTTTTTTAAAATATATAGACTAAGTTCTTTTTTAATTGCATGTTAGTAATATGTTTGAACGTATTTTATTACTTATTTTCATCCCGTTTATCTTACTGGCAGCAGAATCTCCTGATCCGGGAATAGGAATTCTTTCACATATTATCCTTGAAGGGAACGACGGCAGTTATGCTGATGGAGGGAGATGGGATTCAACCATCTTACAGGGAAAGATAACATTACTGGTATATTTCGATCCTGATGAAAGAGATAAAGGCGAAATATTCATGCCAACTCTTGAAGCCTTTGAGCGAGATCTTGATTTTGGTCAGTTTCAAACTATTCTCATTATTAATTTGGAAGCAACGCTGATCCCAGGTTTTCTAATTAAAACCGTAATTAAGGGTCAGGCTAAAAATCATCCAAAACGTAACTATATTTTTGATGATAACTCAGTTTTAGTAAAAAGCTGGGAATTGGAAGATAATGAGTATAATACCTTGGTTATAGATGAAAAAAGCAGAGTAATCTACAGTCATTCCGGTAAATGGAGAGAGGGAGAGATTTTAATTCTGGATTCGCTTATTCGTTCTCGAGTAAGGAGAAACTAATCATGTTTAATATTTTTAAAATAAAGATTTTTCTCTTTGCACCATTAATAAAATGGATCTTAATGAACCCCGGTGTAATGGAATCAAAACTATTTTTAAAGGCAATGTTAATTTTTCCCAAAATGGTAAGCAAAACATATGATAAAAAAATAGATAAAAGTGGAACGGACTACCATAAACCCTTAGAAGTCGGATTAACACGAATTTTCAATAAGCCGATAAAAATTATTGACTTATGCACAGGAACAGGATTTTCTGCATTTAAAGCCGCTGAAGCTTTCCCATTATCTTCCATTGATGCAATAGACCAAATTACGGAAATGTTAAATATTGCACGAAAGAAAACTCAGGAAAGTGGTATTAGTAATATTAACTTTAAAACAGGCAATGCTGCAAATTTGGATTATGATGGTGCTGAATTTGATTTAATAATATCATCCAATGCTCCAATATACTTATCAGAAGCAGCTCGTGTATTGAAGCCTGAAGGTCTATTGCTTGTAGTCTTTTCATTCTCCGGAGATGCATTTATGACTTTGGAAGTTAATATAACTAAATATTTATATAGTTATGGAATCACACTATTGGAAATGAAAAGCGAAGAAAAGGGAGTATATATTCTTGGTCAGAAAAGAAATACAAATCTCCAGAAATGCGGGAAATGGGGAAATGGGGACGGAGGTGATGACCAGGAAAATATAAGTAGAAACCAAAGCCCATAGCGAAAAAACAGACTTAACTACAATGGTTTTTTCATTAGGATTGGGTTTACATCTCACAAACAAAGAAGTTATGCAATTTAGGGGAAAGTCAAAGCAGTTTTTAACAAAATTGCGGGATATTTCAAATGAAAAGCATATAGGACTCCCCTTAAGAGGTCACGAGTAAGGTTTTTTATTTTAAACTTGCACCTGCTTACAGTAGTTTCAGCTTTTGGCGACTAAAAATCTGATGGCAGGCGGCAGCTCCAGGGGTTCCACAAGAGGATTGTTAAACTGCATGAACCGAAGACCGCTGTATCTGTACTCTTCTACCTTCTTACAGAGTCCTGCCTTAACAGGATTCTGTGATATGTATATAAAAGTATTCAAAAAGTAGTAATAACTTGTGATAATCTTACTCTTAAACCGATCGTACCAAACATGCCCAATTAGCCCGAAAAACCAGTTGAATCTTTTGGCAAAGACACTCAAAATCCATCTCATTAGATCTGAAAGATCTGTTCCCTTTATGGGTTTAATGAGCAGATGTATGTGGTTTCCCATTATGCAGAAATGTTTAAGCACAAATGGGTATTTATTCTTTGCACGTTCCAACACCTCAATAAACATCTCTTTGGTTGCGTCCTGTTCCAGGATAAACTCTCCCCGGTTAGCCTTTGCGGTAACATGATAGGTAGAACCATGATACTTTTTTCTTCTTTTACGCATAGAAGTACCTCCGTTGATTTACTTCTTAGTATTGCGTTTTTTGGTTTTCTGATTTTAAATTTGGGATATTTATTAAACTTTTCCTAAATTATTCCTCCGTCCCCACAATAAACCTTTTTATTTGACAATTCAAATTGATGAGTTTAGTATTTGATATAACAATAATTTTAATTTATTGTAATATTATGCTACTCAAATCTTATTATTGTGTATTTGGAATCAATAGATTTGATACAAAAATTGATCATATAAAGAAGGTTTAAGTGAATAGAGCCTATAATGCTTTTGATACAGCCAGAGAACAATTTGATAAAATTGCAGATATAATAGATCTGGATTCTGCCAGTAGAGAATTACTCAGGGAACCAATAAGAGAATTTCACTTTACAATA
>DAOWEB010000131.1 GCA_030638735.1 Spirochaetaceae bacterium | reverse complement strand
ATTATATATTCAATTTCTGATCGTTTTAGATGATCTTTACATTTTCTTTTTTTCTCTAAACTATTAACTGAGATGAAAATCTTCCCCATCTCAAAAGCTGTATCCACAATTTTTTGAAGGAAAGATACATTTTCAATTTGAGCAAATGCCTTATCTTCACCAAATCTACTACTTTTCCCACCAGATAGTATTAGAGTAGTAAATGTTGCATCCTCAAATTCCATAATTGAGACAGCAGTTCTCTCTCCATAGGTAAATTCTCTATAGGCTTCATCAGATATAAGATACAAATCGTGTTTTTTTGCAAATGCTACCAATCCTTCCAATTCCTCTCTGGAAAAAACAGCCCCTGTAGGATTTCCAGGATTTGAAAACATAATTGCCTTTGTTTTATCTGTTAGTTTTTCTTCAAATATTTCAATAGAGGGAAGATGAAATCCATCTTCAATTGTAGTTGTTACAGGAACAACACTAACACCTGCCATAGCGGCAAAACCGTTATAATTAGTATAAAAAGGTTCCGGAATCATAACCTCATCCCCGGTCGAAAGAGCAGACATCAGGGTAAAAATAATAGCTTCACTTCCACCTGTAGTAATAAAAACATTATCAGGCTCTATACCTTTTCCTATACCAGAGTAATATGCAGCAAGCTTTTCTCTATATTCTAATAAACCATTACTGGGACCATATGCAATTACTTCAGGTACTTCTGTATATGCTTTCCGCATAGAATCAGGAGTTTTTATATCGGGTTGTCCAATATTTAAATGGTAAACTTTAACACCTTCTTTTTTTGCATTGTCTGCATAAGGAGCCAGTTTTCTAATAGGACTTTCCTGCATTTCTATATTTCTGGATGATATTTCCACTGTATAAAACCTCTTTTTCTATTTTTTAGAAAGTATATTTACAATATATAATTCCATATATCTCATAAATTCGTCTTTTTTCTTTATTTTATCAAATGCATCATTCTCACTAAGATGCTCAGCAAAATGCCTTATTCTGCTTACATCAGGAGGTTTAACTGCAAATCCCTTTTTCATTCCCCGGATATAATCCCTAATCATTGAATTTACATCTTCTATAAGATCCTGTTTTGCCTTTCCATCCATTAAAGGATTCCAGACAGTTATAGAAGAAGATATAGCCTCATTGAGATTTCCTTTCTCTCCAACATAATGTTCTTTAAGTTTTGCAACTGCTTTACGATATTTCGCCAGTTGTTCTTTACTTGTTTTTCCCTTGTCTGCTCCGGACGACAGGATAGATTTCTCTTTATTTTCATGAAAAGTTTCCAGAGCATTACTCTCTTCAATTTTCCTCTTCTTTTTGTTAATTACAGGTGGAGAGGGTAATGGCTTATGAAAACCACTAATAAGATCAGAAGGATCTTTAATTCCTGCAGCACCTTTCCTGACCCCGGAAAATAATCTCTTTAAAATGTGAGCAAGGGGACCTATTATTGGCAGGGTTTTCCAAATGGGAAGCATTGATTTTGCATTATTATAAAGATCTTTCCTGTCCAGTCGAAATATTTCATCTAACGATCTAAAATTATCTCTTCCCCTGTTAAATAAGCGCTCTGTTTCCATATAAACTTCTCTGGAAGGTTTTGTCTCTTCCAGACAAAGGACTATATAATCAAACTTCATAAGGATCATCAATACAGGATCCATATTCCGGACACGTAAAGCAATATCCTCAATAAAAAGATTTCGGTCATTCATCATCTTAAGACGCTTGAAATCTCCAAGAATATCCTTCCATTCATCAATATACTGGCTATGAAGTTCCCTGGAATCTTCCTGTATTTTCCGCAAAGTAAGGGAAAGGTATTTTTCCTTATTCATAAACATATATTTATCAGAGGATGTACTAAATTTCAAAATATCCGGAATTATCTGTTCTCCTGCAGGACTTGTCCGTTTCTCAAGATACTCCGCAAGCTCAACTCTATCCACCTTTCGGGATAAAGGGAAACCGCTCTTATCTTTAAAACCCATAATATCTGTAAATGAAAATATATATGGAGATTTCCTCAATCCAATTTCAACTTGTTTAAACGATAACTCCTTATCTCTTTTCTCCTGCTTGGTTCCTTTATAATAGAGATTATAAAAACCAATAAGGTATGCTGCCTGGGAAAATCCATGTTCTCTTTCAAGTTTATCTTTTTTTTCTCTAAATTCCTTGATAATTAAAGAGGAAAAATGGGACCAAAACTGAAAGGTAAAATCATCGGGATTCATAATTGTAGCAATGGCCAGATTACGCTGACCAATTATCTTTGTAAACATATCTTTTATTATCTGATCTTTATGCTGAAAAATTCCCTGCATTCTGTGAAAGATAAAATCGTAATTTCTTTTTATACTCAGATAAATACGTGATTTGGATACACATATCTGAAGTAATTCAGGATCGAGAAGATTTGAAAGAACAACCAGACTCCGGATCCCTTCAGGAAAGTTTATTCTAAGAAGTCTGGAGCTTTCTTTATTGTCAGATTTTAGAAGATCAAGAAACCCTGCCTTTACATCTACAACAGTAATAATGTCTTTGGGAAAGGTTCCTCCAAATGCTGCTTCATCGGGAAAAGATGTTTCAGGCTGCAGTTCTATTTCATCAAAGGCTTTTTTTATGCTCTCCTGATAAAAATCAAGTAAAGTTATATTCTCTATATGTCCAGGGCTTCCACTAACAGAACAAACACCTTCTGTAACCAGCTTATCGATAATTCGATCCAGCGCTTCTATAGAAAATCCTGTAAAATCTGTAAATCCTGAACGTTTCTTTTTAATTTCTACAGACCATTTTTCAGCAAGAGATTGAAGGTCAGAAATACTAATTGAAGGAACTTTTCGTTTCTTTGTATAAGTTTTGAGAATATATAGCAGATCCTTCCGTTCTGACATCTTTACCAATCCTTCTAATTTACAACTGTTTTATTATAAGAGGGGAAACACCCCTATGCAAGAAGATATCATAAAAATCTTAAAAATCAGTTAATCTTATCTTTTTTCACTTTCAGAAGGGAACATGTCCCACAAAGGATCTTTTGAAGCCGGTGCTATAACATCAATTTGTTCCTTACTTACAGGGTGGATAAAACTGATACTTCTTGCATGAAGATGAATACCTCCACCTGGATTGGATCTGGGGGAACCATACTTAAGATCCCCCTTAATTCTGCACCCTACAGCTGCAAGCTGGGCCCGTATCTGATGATGTCTTCCTGTATGTAATTCGATACTTAACAGATAATATCTATCTGTAGCTTTTACAACTGTATATGATAACTTTGCCAGTTTACTACCTTCAACAGCTGTTTTTTGAGCATAAGATTTATTCTGCTTCTGATTTTTAAGAAGATAATGCTCCAAATCCCCCTTGTCACTCGGGAGCATTGCATCTGTTACAGCCCAATATATTTTCTTAATCTCATTATCTTTAAACATAGTATTAAGGCGACTGAGAGCTTTACTTGTTTTTGCAAAAATAACAGCACCACTGGTAGGCCGGTCCAGACGATGAACAACACCAAGAAAAACATTTCCAGGTTTTTTATAAGCAGTTTTTATATATTCACTAACACTGTCTCCAAGAGTTTTATCTCCTGTTTTATCTCCCTGGACAATTTCGGAGGTAAGCTTATTAACTACTATAATATGATTATCTTCGAATAATATCCGGGGTTTTATTGCTTTATCAATACTTTTATTTGCATGTCTGCTCATAGATTCTCAGCTCCTCGATTTCATAAATTTTACTGATTTTATCTCTTTAGTACTAAGCCTGTTCCCACCTGCTCTTACATTCTTTACAAGGAAATTACCTATTGGCAGGATTTCTTCAAGTTTTTTGATCCGGGGTTTTGGAACATAAGCAATAACAACATCAATATTTTCTTTTATACTCAGTTTAAGCAGTTTCCCATCATCAGGTACTATGTTGTAAGATTTATCCAGAATAAATTTTTCTATCCTGAATCTTTTAACAAAAACATACTTTGTTGATTTATTTTGAAAAAGTATAGAAAAAACTATCCTGTCAAGAGTTTCTTTATCCGCAAGTCCACAATAAAGCATTCCCTTATCAACAAATAAACGATGAGGAACATCTGTAACAGAATAAATACCATTTTTTCGTATTATTAGAATCCTGTCATAGGAAGATACTTTAAACATGGAACTACCTGTTTTAACATCAGTTCCTACATATCCGGTATCACTATCATAGTATATATCAACATCTCTTTTAGCAGCTTCTCTGACATCAACCTTGGTAAAGGAAATTATCTCAGTTTTTCTGGCAAAACGACTTCTATTCTCACTAAGAACCTCTTCCAGAAAAGATACTGCATATTCTGTTAAATTTTTAAGTTTATATCGTACATCCTTTAATCTTGCATTTAGCTCTTGAATCTCTTTTCTTGCTTTATTTATATCATAAAGAGAAATACGACGTATAGGAATTTTAAGAAGTCTTTCTACATCTTCTTCCGTAACTTCTCTTATAATCTCTTTTTTATAAGGTATAAATCCGTCAATAACAGCCTTACGAACAGATTCTCCAGTAGATTTATCTTCTATATCTTTATAGATTCTCTCTTCAATAAAAATACGTTCCAAAGTTCTTGCATGAATTTTATCTTTAATATCAGCTTCTGTAACCTTAAGTTCCGCCTTAAGAACATCCAGAAGATGATTTGCATGGAACTTAATAACCTCACTTACTGTCATTATAGTTGGCATATTATCTTTAATAACCAATAGATTTATTGATATTGAATTTTCACAATCAGTAAATGCATAGAGAGAGTCAACAACATCATTTGTATGAACATTCCTGGGAAGCTTAATCTCAATCTCAATTTTATCTGTAGTAAAATCATTTATACTGCCAATTTTAATTTTACCCTTCCTTGCAGCAGTTTCAATGGAAGAAATTATACTCTCTGTTGTTGTTCCAAAGGGTATCTCTTTGATTATTATTCTTTTTGAATCAGACGTATCAAATTTTGCCCTGACAAGAACTTTTCCGAGCCCATCCTGGTAGTCTGAGACATCAATAAATCCTCCCCCGATAAAATCAGGAAACAGCTGAAATGATTCTCCATAAAGTGCGGATATTACAGCCTCTAATACCTCATTAAAATTGTGAGGAAGAATTTTTGTTGCCATTCCAACAGCAATACCCTCTGCACCCTGAATTAATAAAACCGGTATTTTTGAAGGGAAGGCTACAGGTTCTCTATTTCTTCCATCATATGATTCCTCATACTCCGTAATTGCAGGACTGTATAAAATTTTCTTTGCAAAGGGAAGAAGGCGACATTCAATATATCTGGCAGCAGATGCAGAATCTCCTGTAAAGATATTTCCAAAGTTTCCCTGCTTCTCTATAAATACTTCTTTGTTTGCAAGAACAACAAGGGCTGAATATATTGATGCATCACCATGGGGGTGATACTTCATACAGTTACCAACAACATTTGCAACTTTGTGAAATTTCCCATCATCCATCTCAAAAAGAGAGTGAAGGATTCTTCGCTGAACCGGTTTAAAACCATCTCTAATATCCGGAATGGCTCTGTCTTTTATTACATAAGAGGCATATTCAAGAAAATTTTGCCTGTACAGTGTTTCAACATAACTCATTATATAAGATTCTCCATAATATACTCTCTTCGTTCCGGGGTATTTTTTCCCATATAAAACTGCATTGTGTCCTGAATACTCTTTAAAGTTTTAACATTAACCCTAACAAGTCTCATATCTTCGCCAATAAACTGGCCAAATTCGTTTGGAGATATCTCTCCAAGGCCCTTAAACCGTGTTACTTCTGCATTGCTTATCTCTTTTAAGGCCTCATCTCTTTCCTTTATATTGTAACAGTATCTGGTTTTTTTCTTATTGCGAACTCTAAAAAGAGGTGTTTCCAGAATATAGATACGCCCGGCAACAACAAGTTCTTCAAAATAGTTAAGAAAATAAGTTAAAAGAAGATTACGAATATGAAAACCGTCAAAGTCAGCATCTGTTGCTATAATAATTCTACCATACCTAAGGTTCTCTATATCATTCTCTATGCCAAGAGCCATCATCATATTGTACAGTTCTTCATTACGATATATATCCGCTCGTTTTTTACCAAATACATTTTGAGGTTTTCCTCTAAGAGAGAAAATAGCCTGAGTATAAACATCCCTTGATGAAACCATAGACCCGGAAGCAGATTCTCCCTCTGTAAGAAAAAGAGTAGTTAGTTCTCCATCTTTATTCCATAGATGACGTTTACAGTCCTTTAACTTGGGTATTTTTAAAGCAATTTTCTTCGCTGCTTCCTTTGCTTCTTTTTTTACTGCATTTAATTCTTTCCGAAGTTTTTCATTATTTATAATCTTATCTTCGAGGGTCTTTGCCGCAGTATTATTTTTATGAAGGAAATCAACAACTGCAGACTTTACATCCTGAATTATCCAGCTTATTATCTCAGTATTTCCAAGCTTATTTTTAGTCTGGCTTTCAAAAACAGGATTCTGAAGTTTAACAGCAACTGCTCCTACAACACCTTCCCTTACATCAATTCCTGAATAGTTTTTCTGAAAAAACTCATTAACTCCCTTTAACAAACCTTCCCTGTAAGCACTCTGATGAGTACCCCCATCGCTGGTAAACTGTCCATTAACAAAAGAAAAATAGGTCTCTCCATAGTTATTTGTATGGGTAAATGCAAATTCAATTCTTTTATTTTTAGAGAACCCAATGTCATAGAGTGTATTGGCATCACCTATTTCAGAACTTAAAAGATCAAAGAGCCCGTTTTTCGATACAAATTTTTTCTTGTTAAAGATAAGAGCAAGCCCGGAATTAAGGCATGCATAATTCCACATTCTTTGCTCTATAAACTCAGAATTAAAATCATAGTCTCCAAAGATCTCCTCATCCGGAGTAAATTCGATAAAAGTGCCATCTTTCTCATCTTCTTTTTTACCTTTTCTTTCAGAGATAAGAGTACCTCTTTCAAATATTGCCTCAAAATAACGACCATCTCTAAAAGCAACTACTCTGAATCTACTGGAAAGTGCATTTACTGCTTTTGTTCCTACTCCGTTTAAACCAACAGAAAACTGGAAGACTTCATCGTTATATTTGGCTCCTGTATTAATAACAGAAACACATTCAATAACCTTACCCAAAGGAATACCACGACCATAATCCCTTACTTTTACTGTCTTATCTTTAAACTGAACAATTATCTTTTCACCAAATCCCATTATAAATTCATCTATACTGTTATCTACAACTTCTTTTAGTAGGATGTAGATACCATCATCAAGGTTGGAACCATCTCCAAGACGGCCAATATACATACCTGTCCGAAGACGTATGTGCTCCAGAGAACTTAGAGTCTTTATTTTGCTTTCATCGTAATTTGTATTTTTTTTTGCGCTCATGAATAGTCCATAATTATATTTTTATTGATGTTAATTTCTGATCTGAACGTTATTCTAACACAAAAAAGCAGACTCTATAAAGAAGCAGTCTTACTTTTCTTTACAATTTAATGGATTTTATATATACAAACAACAATACACAGTAAATAAGGAGAATTATATGGAGTGGAAAGCAAGCCACATTTTGATAAAAGAAAGAGGACAGGCACAGGAACTCTTAAGAAAAGTAAAACAGGGTGCACCCTTCGAAGCAGTAGCCAGAGATTACTCAACATGTCCAAGCAAATCCAAAGGCGGCGATCTGGGTTGGTTTGGAGAAGGTCAGATGGTTCCCCAGTTTGAAGCAGCTGTAAAAAGGATGGGAGTGGGTTCTGTAAGTGAACTTGTTCAGACTCAGTTTGGATTTCATATAATTAAGCTGACCGGGAAGAAATAAGCGCACCTCTAATCTCATTAATACATATGATTTCTGGCAAACTCGAACCTCCTCTGGGGGGAATCCCGGGTACAATTATCACCAATTTTTGAAGCAGAAATCAATTTCCCCCCATACTACTTAATCAGAAGACGAAAGACCTAAAATCCTTTCTTTTCCATTAATTTTTGTTTATTATGGAGGAATGAAGACTGTGGGATTAAAAAAAGAGAAAACTGATCATAAGTATAATTATAAGGAATACTGCTCCTGGCCTGAAGATGAACGATGGGAGTTGATAGATGGGATAGCATATAATATGAGTCCGGCTCCATCGAGTCGACATCAAAGGATAGCATCAATAATACATGGTGAATTGTATATCTTTTTAAAAAATAAACAATGTAAAGCCTATACAGCGCCTTTCGATGTAATGCTGCCAATATTTCCCATAGAAAATGAGGATAATATTGATACAATAGTCCAACCTGATATCTCTGTTATCTGCGATCCATCTAAAATAACTAAAAAAGGGTGCCTTGGTGCTCCAGATCTTGTAGTAGAAATTCTTTCCCCTTCTACTTCCAAAAAAGATCTCAACGAAAAATTTGGACTCTATGAGAAACATGGAGTTAAGGAATACTGGGTTATTGATCCGGGGAATGAGTACATTCAAGTTTTTCATTTACTTACAGAAGGTGACAATTCCAGAAAATATGATGATGGAATACTAATTCCACCTGCTAACTGGAGGGAGGATAAGAATAGTATAGCTAAATCTATTGTACTTGAGGGGTTTAGTGTGGATGTGAAGGAATTGTTTGAATCTTTGGGGTAATAGAACCACAGAAGGGTCTATATAATTATGAGTTTTAATGGGAACAATATGCATAATCAACATTTATTTCTTTTTAAAATATGCTCCTTTTATCCAATTCCAGTTCAGAAACAGATGTACAGCCACTAATGCAATTAGCAAGAAACCAGGGTATGCATGAAGCTGCCTGTAATAACCTGTATCAATAATCAAACCACGTAAAAGAGCTGTTCCTGCAATAATCAAGAAATCAAATGCAAGAATAATATTTATTACTTTTAATAGATCAGTCTTTTTCATTAAGAAGCTCCTTTAAATATATATTAGCATAAACATACCAGTTAATATATCTTTAATTCCTGGGTACTTGGAAGTGCATTATTTGCAGAAGCTAAAAATATAAATGCAGCAGCTGCAGCAATGACCACAGCTGCTTTATTTAAGAAAAATCAATGCTATTCATCTTCATTTGGAGGAATTCCCAAAGCTTCAGCAACACCCTTACCATACGCCGTATCAGCCTTTAAACAATTGCCAATATGACGAATCTTAATCTCCCTGGGGGCATCTCCCATGGCTCTGGCTGTATTTTCGAATAAAACTTTTTTCTGCTCAGTAGACATTATATTAAATAAAGTACCGGGTTGAGAATAATAGTCATCATCGTCTTCTCTGAAATTCCAATTATCAGCTGCTCCGTTAAGTTCCAGAGGAGGTTCCTTTAAAGAAGGATCATCCTGCCACTCTCCATAGCTGTTTGGTTCATAGCCTAATGTTGATCCATAATTTCCATCAACTCTCATCTGACCATCCCTGTGAAATCCAGTAACAGGACATCTTGCTCTATTTACCGGAATCTGATTATGATTAACACCAAGTCTATATCGCTGCGCATCTCCATAAGGAAATAATCTTCCCTGAAGCATCTTATCCGGAGAAAATCCAATACCAGGCACAACATTTGCAGGATTAAAAGCAGCCTGTTCAACATCAGCAAAATAGTTTTCCGGGTTCTTATTTAGTTCAAGAACTCCAACTTCCATAAGCGGATACTCACTGTGAGGCCAAACCTTAGTAAGATCAAAGGGATTAAAACTACTTGTATTTGCCTGATCTTCTGTCATTACCTGAATTTTCATATTCCATTTTGGAAAATCTCCCTTTTCAATACTATCAAGGAGATCACGCTGATTACTTTCCCTGTCTTTTGCAACAATAGCCTCTGCTTCCTGATCTGTAATACACTTTATTCCCTGAGCTGATTTTAAATGAAATTTCACCCAGATACGTTCATTATTTTCATTTATTAGACTGAAAGTATGACTACCATAACCATTCATATGACGATAAGAGTACGGTATACCCCTATCACTCATGGTTATTGTAACCTGATGTAGTGCTTCCGGCAGATTTGTCCAAAAGTCCCAATTGTTTTTAACACTTCTCATATTTGTTTTTGGATCTCTTTTTACAGCATGATTAAGATCTGGAAATTTTAAAGGATCTCTTAAAAAGAAAACTGGAGTATTGTTTCCAACAAGATCCCAATTACCCTCTTCTGTATAAAACTTAATTGCAAATCCACGTATATCACGCTCAGCATCAGCAGCACCCCTCTCTCCTGCAACTGTTGAAAAACGTACAAAAGTTTCAGTTTTTTTCCCAATTTCAGAGAAAATTTTTGCTTTGGTATATTGGGAAATATCATGAGTAACTGTAAATGTACCAAAGGCTCCTGAACCTTTTGCATGCATTCTTCTTTCCGGTATTACCTCCCTGTCAAAATGAGCTAATTTTTCCAGGTACCATGCATCCTGAATAAGCATTGGTCCACGTTTACCAGCAGTCTGCACATTCTGGTTCTCAGCAACTGGAGCTCCGACACTGTTGGTAAGTTTTTTCTTTTTATCCATAATAGCCTCCTGATTATTCTGAACATAGATTACTATGCCCTTACCTATAAACTAACATTCGGACTGATTATTAGTTTATAGGTAAAAAAAACATTTCATCCACTTAACCTGCAACGATCACAAACTCCAAAGTACTCAATTTTATGACGGGAAACCAAATATGATGTCTCTTTCTGAACATGCTCATTCAGCGATTCATCAATTGGCAGATCCAGATCTATTATAGCACCACAGGATTCACATATAAAATGGTAGTGAGGAGTAATATTGGCCTCAAACCGATCAAAGGTACTTCCAAAATCAATCTTCTTAACAAGCCCCTGCTCAATAAGAATATTAAGATTACGATAGACAGTACCCATACTTAAATTTGGAAAATCATCTTTTAACTGACTGTAAATCCAGTCTGCAGCCGGGTGCATACCAGTATTCTGGAGGAGACCAAGGATTCTCTCTCTCTGCTGACTGCGTTTATACTTTCCATTTGCTTTGATGGTACTACCTCAAGTAATAATCGTTCTTATTATTAGTATATAATTAAAACCTAAAATCGTCAAGAAATTAATAAAGATAAAGAATATTTAATTACCATTTGGAATCTGGTTTAGTTCATCTCGTATACTTCTCCACTCCGGAAGAACCCGATCCATTTGAATTTTAAACTCCTTACCATGGCCTCTTTCTATAAGGTGAACCATTTCATGAATTACAACATATTCAAGACAGGGTTCTGATTTTTCTGCCAGCTTAAGACTAAGCCAAATTCGTTTATCCCTGGTATTGCAGCTGCCCCATCTTGTTTTCATATTCCTAACACTCCAATCCAGAGGAGTTTCTCCTACAATTGACGCCCATTTTTTTATTAGTAAGGGGATTTGTTGTTTTAAGTAAGTTCGGTACCATTCGTTCAGAGTTTGCTTCCGTTTTTCTATAGAGCTGCCAGGTCTTAAACTAAGAATTATAATATCCTTATCCAGAAAAACAAAAGGCTTCTTTTCTTCAAATTTTATTTCAAGTTTATAAAGTTTTCCTTTAAAAAAATGAAACTCCCCGGATTCATATTTTAGAGGAGGAAGCTTTACTTTTTCCTGAAATCTCTTCTGATATTTTTCTATCCATCCTATCCGGGATATAACAAATTCTTTTATAGTTCTATTACTTGTTTTTAAAGGTGAAGATATTTTGACTGTCCCATCCAAATTAGAAACAGACATTCTAAGATATTTAACCTTCTTCCTACTTACAACTATATCTATATTTCCAATGTTGATATTAAAAGGTTTTATACTGACAGGATTGTTAAATTTCAATATGGCAATACTACAAAATACATAAACAAAAAATGGAGAGCTGCTGCTGAAAGTACAAACAGATGCCATATTTCATGAAAACCGAATTTACCCGGAACAGGGTTAGGTTTTTCAAAATAATATATACCTGCTCCCAATGTATATAAAATTCCCCCGGATAAAATCAGCATAAATCCAAGGGTCCCCATAAGAGAAATTGATCTGACAATTAGAACAGCACCAACCCACCCCATTGAAATGTACAGAGTATGGGATACCCATCCAGGAATGTTAGGAAAAACTGCTTTTATCGTAATACCAACTGCAGCTATAGTCCACACAACACCAAAAATGCTCCACCCCCATGGGCTTCTGTTCATTATCAGGCATAAAGGGGTATATGTTCCTGCAATAAGAATATATATTGCAAAATAATCAAACTGCCGGAATAGTTCATTCACCTTTTTGGATAATTCAAGTCCATGATGAAAGCTGCTTGCCAGAAAAAGAAATATCAGGCTGAATCCATATATTGAAAAAGAAACTATATGCCAGACTTTCCCCTGTTCTGCAGAAAGAACAATTAATAAAACTGTTCCTAACAGGGAAAAGATTGCCCCGGTCATATGGGTTACAGTGTTTATAACTTCATCTGTTACATGGATACTCCCATCCTTACTGAATTCGGGAAGCTTCTTTCCTTTATATTCATCTCTCATAAACGTAAAATACAAAAAATAGGAACTTTCTTCAAGATTAATTCAGGAACTGATTAACTTTACAATAACAGGATATAAAATAGAAATTGAACTGAATGCCATAAGACCTGCTGTAAGAATACTAAAAAAACGCGGATACCGATTTATAATACTGCTGAACCTGCTCCCGGAAAAAGACCACAGAGATATTGAAGTAAATGAAGTTAAAGCCAATAAAAATGCAGAAAAAATTAAAACTAATATTCCATCAAAATATGGAAATATAAAAGTTCCGTACAATACAAGTCCATACATTATAACCTTCACATTCATAAATTGAAGAAGAAGCCCCTTCTTATAAGAAAAAACAATTGAATAGGATTTAGATCCAAAATCTGACTTTAATATAATAATTGCCAGATACAGCATGTACAAAGAACCTGCTATAGATATATACGGTTTTATAAAAGGAAAAACAGTAAACAGAATTCTGTTAAATAAACCACAAAGTATCATTAGAATAAAAAAACCTGAAAATATCCCTAACATAAATTTGATAGATTTTTTATACCCATTATTCTTACCGGATATTAGTGACATGGTATTATTTGGACCAGGTGTAAATGTGGTTACAAATACAAATGTAAGTGTTGGGATCAGATTAAACAATCCGAACTCCATCCCCAATAATTACTTTTCCTGTTTTTAAAACTATACAGAAAACGCCCTCTTTATGCATAATAACCTCTCTGGGAGTATGAAGAGTGGGATCTTTTACAAATGCCTTCCCTATCTGAGTAATTTCCAGAATGGTGTCTCCAATCTCCAGCCTTGTTCCCACAGGAAGTGTGTGCAGTTCAATACCTTCTGTTGTTATATTCTCAGAATATGTTTCTTCACAGGCCTTTCTTTCTTCGGCCAACATAGAATCCATACTTGAAACATCAAAGACACAGACCTGTCTGTGCCAGTTCCCGGCATGACCATCTCCCTCCATTCCAAAATCTTTTATAAAATTGCCTTCTTTAACTGCATACTTGGGAGTTCCTCTGCCGGGACTGGAACTTAATGATATAACCTTTGCCAATTTCATACCTCATATTATTTAATTGTAGATTTAATTTATACTATTGAAATGATAGAAAACTCAATATTAAATATTGGATTTAGTTTTGGTTGTACAGTATGTATAAAGGAATGTGTATTTACCAGCAATAATTAGATGATCCTAATTGACTTCATGTTTACATTAATATTATATATATGTAATTATATATATTAAGACAATTAAAGGGTCCTTTATGTCAAAAAAAACTATCTCTAAACTAAAAGCCTTTGTTCCATCCTGGCCTTCTGTAATTATGGGAACAGGTGCTCTGACTATTGCTCTTAGCCTAAGCAGTAAGATAGTTCCGGCTATAAGTTATCTTGCATCTGCATTTTTAATAATTACTACAACTATGGCTGTTTTTATTCTAATAACATGGATTCTGCGTATTATCCATCATCCTGCACAACTATGGGTTGATTTAAAGCACCCGGTAACAGGAAGTTTTGTTCCAACAATGCCTATATCTCTTATGATTCTTGCCTTGCCATATTGCAGGTAGGTCCTGATCTTATAGGTGAAAATTGGGCTTACAAATCGGAATGTACTCTTTTCTGGGTAGGAACTGTAGGAATATACATATTCAGCTGGATAATAATCCCTCTTCTCTTCCAAAACGAAACTGTAAGCTATGACCATGGAACCTTCGGCTGGTATATTCCTCCAGTAAGTCACCTAATAATACCTGTACTAGGTTTCGACCTGCTATATATAACACATAGCGGAGATCATATATCAATTATACTCGCTATATCTTTAATTAGTCTTGGGATAGGCACAGTACTTTTCCTTTTATTAGCAGCTATATACTTGCTCTCTGGATAGGAGTACATCTTTGGGGGTTTTCAATGTGGTGGCTGGTACTTTCAGCTATAAAAATAATATCCGCACTGATTAAAAAACCTTACAATTTTCGAAGATTAAGCCCCCCCCTGCCCCCCCATTTGCATATAATGCCAATTAATAGTATCTTATAAGTGTGTATTGGCTATTAGCCAGCCCAGCGTTAACTGCTTTCGTACCACACGAATATCAGCCGATCTAAATGCAGACAGATTTTTAACCGCAGGAACAGGGAATACTCACTCCCGTTCTATCAGATCTGCTGATTCAAGGAGAACATATGAGAACTAAATTTAAGGCATACACCTCAAAAAATTTCCACGATATAGAACAACTAAAAAGTTTGTCTCCTGGAATACTTTTGAGAATGGAAGCTGTTGCTAAAGTTCTCCCATTTAGAACTAATAATTATATAACTGATAATTTGATTAATTGGGAGAATATCCCTGAGGATCCTATATTCCAACTCACTTTTCCTCAACCGGAAATGCTGAACGAAACAGACCTTCAAAGAATTATTAAGCTTATGCAGGAAGATAAAGAAAAACTGGGGGAAGAGGTCAGGCGAATACAGATGGAAATGAACCCTCAGCCAGCAGGTCAGCTGGAAATGAATACCCCCAGCTATGAGGGTACTAAAATTAAAGGGATTCAGCACAAATATAAGGAAACTGTGTTATTCTTTCCTGAGCAGGGGCAGACATGCCACGCCTATTGTACCTACTGCTTTAGATGGGCTCAATTTATCGGTATCGATGAACTTAAAATGGCTACCCGGGAATCACAGGGACTTATAAACTATCTGAACGATCATCCAAAAGTGACAGATCTTCTGATTACCGGTGGTGATCCCATGATAATGAAAACAAAACTTCTGCGCAGGTATATTGAAAATATTATTAAATCGAAACCTGGTGGTTTAAAAAATATAAGAATAGGAACAAAAGCTCTTTCATACTGGCCATACAGATTTACAGAAGATGAAGACTCAGATGATTTAATTTCATTATTTAAAGAAATTATTGCTGAAGGATTTCATCTTTCTGTAATGGCACACTTTACCCATCCCGTCGAAATGGATACTCCTGAAGTTAAAGAAGCTGTGAAGAGGATTCTTTCTACTGGTTCTACAATACGATGTCAATCTCCTGTTTTGAGACATATCAATGATGATGCTGATTTATGGGTGGAGATGTGGAGCAAGCAGATAACTATGGGAATGATCCCCTACTACATGTTTGTAGCCAGAGATACCGGACCAAAAGGTTATTTCAACCTGCCGTTGGAAGAGACATATGAAATTTTCAGCAGTGCATTCAGTCGAGTGTCCGGACTTGCAAGAACAGCCAGAGGTCCATCAATGTCTACAAAGTCCGGGAAAATTCTAATAGATGGAATAATAAAACGGGATTCACATAAATACTTTATCCTTAAGTACATTCAGTCCCGGACCCCCGAACTGGTTAACCGGATTTTTCTTGCAAACTATAACTCAGAAGCAGTCTGGATAAATGATCTGGAACCATCATTTAAAGCTGATGAACTCTTTTTTGAATCAATACAACAGCATATGCTCCTTGATGACGGGATCTTAGATGATGAATTTGATGATGAATATGCTTTTGCATAGAAATATAAAAAAACATACATAATTATAAAAATAATACTTGCAAATAGCAACTCTTGCTATTATAGTTACTGCTTTAATAGCTAAATTCCAAATATTGTTTATAACAAACAAGCCTGGTCGTGTGCTTCGCTTACTGCTCGGCTATGCAACCCAAGGAGGATCAAAAATGTTGCTGCAAGGTCTTACATTAACAATCGTAGGTATGTCGGTAGTATTTACTTTTCTTACCATTCTGGTATTTATTATGAAGCTTATGGCAGCTTTTATACCAAAGTATTTTCCGGATGATAATACAAATAAACAGGCTAAAATCAAACAAACTAGAAAAGAATCCATTAAAAATCAGGAAACTCCCTTACAGAATGCTAATGAGGCATTACCAATTGCGGATAAAGCAATTCCAATTGCGGATAAAGCAATTCCAATGGGAGAAGCAGAGATTGCGGCCGTTATTGCTGCTGTCAAATCATACTCAAAGATATAGAAGGGGTAATAGAAAATGAAAAAACGAGTCGATTTTATGGTCACAGCTTT